>JAPLHL010000124.1 GCA_026389655.1 Chloroflexota bacterium | reverse complement strand
GAAGCGGTTTCGGCGCTTAAGGAGCTCCAGGGCCCGAACCTCCTGTCGGTAGCATCCGAACTCGAAAAACTCCTGTTATATATAGGTAAGAGGCCTTGCGTGACGGCTCTAGACGTGGAAGAGGTCGTTGCGAAGAGCATGACCACATCGGCATTTGATCTTATGGACGCGATAGAGAAGAAGGATATAGGGCGCGCCCAGGAGATCGTTTCGGAGTCGATGCTCGCCGGCAAGAAACATTACGAGCTGATCGGCCTGTTGTGCTGGCACCTGAAGAGGATGTACAGGGCCAAGGCGCTCCTGGGCACCGGCGCTTCCGAATATCAGGTTGCCTCGTCTTTGAAGGTCGCTTCCAGGTACAGGAACGAATTCTTCAGGCAAGTCCGGGGAGCCGGAGCGGACAGGATAAAATCGAGGATGAGCAGCCGTAACTATCCTATTTATAACAAGCGCCATATTGCCACATAGAGCCTGTAGCATGTATAGTTTGATTATATGAAAACTTCGAGCCGCTTTCTGCTTGGCTTCGGCATTTTTATTCTCGTGATTGTTGCTGTTGCAGTTACCATCGCACTGGTTGGCGGCAATGAGCAGGTTAAAATGCTGCCGGAGGATTCCCCTGAAGGAACGGTGCAGCGGTTCCTGATGGCAGTTAAAGACCAGGACTATACCAAAGCATACGGATATCTTCATCTGACACCGGACCAGCTTAAGTATAATTCCTATGATAATTGGATACAGTCGACGCAATCTTCCCGTAATGCATCATCCTGGAAAGCCAGCATCGTGAAATCGACAGTCAGGGAGAATGATGCCACTGTAGACGTTGCAGTCGAAATCTTCAGGCCTGAAGGGCCCCTGGCAAACCCGGTCAACACCAACCAGGTTACATTTATTTTACGTAATGAAAATGGCAAGTGGTTGATCAACTCACCGGCCGACCTGTATTGGTTATATTGATATCTCTGGCGGAAGGAGCACAAAATTGAGTACGGTCAGGCGGGTCTTTTTTTACATATTAGCCCTCGTGACGCTGGGCATACTGGCCACAGGGTTGTGGAACCTGCTTTCACTCTCTTTAGATACCATCCTTGCCAGATTTACCCTGGCCCAGATTGGAGATATCAAGCCCAAGCTTAGTCTTGGTATTGCCATGGTGGTCATTGGCGGCCCCCTGTGGTTCCTGTTCTGGGGCGCAATCCAGCGGCACGCTGAACGCGAGGTAGACGAAGCCGGATCAACCTTACGTGCCTTTTTCCTGAACATAATTCTTATTGTCTCCGCGTTTTTAGTAAGCATGACTCTTGAGGTGTTGTTGAACTGGATGATGTCAGGCTTCTCATCTGACCAGTTTAGCCCTGGCAGCACGGCAACTCTCATAGTATCCGCAATTATCTGGTACTTTTATTGGCGCATTTCGGAAAAGGAAGCATATCCGACGGCTGTGGCCAAAACGGTGCGCCGATGGTATATCTACATACTTTCCATCTCTGGACTGATCTGGCTGTCATTCGGACTGGTCCAGATACTGAATGCAGCTTTTATTTCGTTTCCCATATGGCAGGGCGAAGTTATCAGAAGTAGTTTCTGGAACAATGGGACGCGCAGCAATATTGCATGGGTGTTGGTGGGTGGACTCGTGTGGGCGTTTTACTGGTTCTATAGTGCCCGGAATGACGTCAATTCATCATTGCGCCAGGTATATTTTTACCTCCTGACCATATTGGGAGGGGCAATTGCCGGTTTGGCGGCGCTTACTTACACATGTTATCGAATCCTATACTGGTTATTAGGTGGGGACAGGGACGTTGCCGGTTACTTTCAGTTCCTCGGATGGGCAATCCCAACTATTCTGGTTGCGGGTTGTATCTGGTATTATCACCTTCGAGTAGCGGAAGAAGAATCTACCGGTGAGCAGCGGCAGCTTTCCGCCCGGCGGGTACATTACTATCTCATGTCATTTCTCGGACTGGGGACGTTGATTGCAGGCCTTATCGTCATACTGGGAATACCTCTGGATTGGGTTATAAATACGCTGAAATCCGAGGCTATTGTGTTGGAATCCGACTGGTGGAATAACCATCTCAGCCTGGGCATTGCCATGCTGGCGGTATCCATCCCCATCTGGCTTTTGTACTGGAGCCGCATTCTCGATTCAACAGAGAGGGGTGGCATCGATGAAAGGAGCGCAAGGTCCCGGCGTATTTACCTGTATGTAATCATAGGCGCCTCCGTGGTAATGCTGGCTGCGGATCTTGTAAACATTGTTTATCAAGTATTGAATGGTATTTTGACCGGCGACCTTGGGGCGGAGACCCTGCGCAATATGCAGTGGAGCTTGCAGACGGTATTTATCGCTGTACCCGTGTTGATTTACCACCTGCAGATAGCCAGGCAAGACCAGAAGCTGGGATCCGAAGTAGCTGTAGTTCGTAAAAATGTCACCCTGTTAGTCGCTGATAAGAAATCTCCACTCGTCTCCCTGGTAGAGCAGAAACTCGGGTACAAGGTCCGTACTGCTCAATATGCGGGAGAGACGACAGGCGGGTTGCCTGCTCTGTCCGATGAAGATATTGACCGGCTTGTATCACAGGTGACAGCAGCGACGACCCGCGACGTTATGCTTGTTCTGCTGGAAGGGCATTCGATGGTTCTACCCTATAAGTAGGCGCTGCACCAATAAAACCAGCCACGGCTAAAAACCTGATGTTGAAGTATCTGTCCCTCGTCCAGGACATTTATCCGGAATATATTCGTGTTACAAGTACCCGGTATCTTCCCGCTTCCATTCCCGCCTGAAATCCGGTTCAATCTCAATTCCCTGGTCTGCAGCGTATTTACGCAAACGGAAATGATTGTATAGAAGTGTGGAAAGGACGCGCATACGGCGGTGTTCCTCGGGGAAGGTGTAGTTATGCGTATCTAAAATAATTCTCGGCAGGTCCGGCTTATCCGGCAAGCCGTAGGTATTGTTCTCCGGATGATTGAGGTGGATAGCGATCAGGTTAGTCAGCTCAGGGTCCATGCAGGCCACCAGCATGGATGGGTCATAGAATGTTCCGCCCCCGTCACGGTACATCTGACCGTTCAGTTCGGCAGGCTCGATGTAAGTGTTCATGGTCCATCCTGCGATAACGGCCTTGATTACGGGTGCCGACAGCACCTTCCATGATTGACCGCCGAACTCAAATTGGCGGTCGGGGCCGGTCATTCCCATAAACTCGGTGAAGCCGTCGTCACGGGCGGCCGTGACTGTCATCGGCAGGGCGATATCATCGAACCTGACCTGCTCGGGATATGACGTCCCGATATAGGCCGTCAACCGCTCTTTCAGGAACTCTTCGAGAGGCCCCAGATTTGCCCAGCCGTGCCAGAACCTGAAGGGGTTGGTGTTGATCTTGAGAAGCTTCTTGGGTTCAAGGTGAGCGATAAGGTTCTCCAGGTCCTCCAGCGCGTGTCCTGCAGCCGGCTTATAAAGGTCGGGATGCCGTGTGGCTGCAACCTCGATGGCATGGAAGAAACCGTTTAATACACCGGCCGAGACACCGTATATTTGTTTTATCTCTCCGCCATCGCGCTTGAAGCCTTCATTTACTGCACTGGCCGTAACCAGGCCGCCGAGTATCCCGGAGAAACCGCCGGCTCCATAGATAACATTTGCAGGCTTACTGAAAGGGACGTTGTCCAGTTGTCCGTTAAGGATTTTG
>JAPLHL010000181.1 GCA_026389655.1 Chloroflexota bacterium | reverse complement strand
AGGCAACTGTTCGGGATTATGAGGAGTGTTAATGCGGTGAACCACGCTACGAAACGGCCTTTAAAGACCCAGGGGCGTAACGGCCTACCGCATATAAACAATCTAGTACTATAATATCTGAAATTCAAGATACAAGGGGCGGCGGTCACCGATAGAAATGTCATTGCGGTTCCCGATGCAATCGGGACGTGGCAATCTAATGGTTGATTTGTAACTGTGCAGCAGATCACCACGTCGCTGCGCTCCTCGTGATGACAAAACGTCACTATTTCCTGGCGGCGCCGCGCAGGTCAGAAATTTGCGATATGTTCCCGGCTGAGAGTAACCGCCCGAGGCCATCAATTATGTCCAATATAGCGTTCGGGTCAATAAGGTTGGCCGTTCCCACCTCCACAGCCGTTGCACCAGCCATGATAAACTCCAGCGCATCCTCCGCGCTCATTATGCCTCCACAACCGATGACAGGGATTTTTACACAACCGCAAACCTGATAAACCATCCACAGGGCCACCGGTTTTATAGCAGGACCGGACAACCCCCCCTTAATATTACCCAGCTTAGGTTCGCGTTTTCTAATATCTATCGCCATGCCCGATATGGTATTTATCAGTGATATGGAATCGGCGCCCGCCTTCTCCACAGCCTGAGCAATTGCGGAAATATCTGTAACATTCGGACTCAGCTTTACGATAACCGGCAGTTTAGTGGCTGATTTTACAGCGTGAGTCACCTCAGCCGCCGCGGCAGGAGATGTACCGAACTGCATGCCGCCCTGCTTTACGTTAGGGCAACTAATATTGACCTCAATGCCGCTGATTCCTGCAACACCTTCGAGCTTTGACGCTACGGCGGCATACTCATCTATCGAATCCCCGGCAATATTCACTATCACCGGCACGCTCCATTTTGCCCATTCCGGGGCCTTTTCGCGGATTAAAGCCTCTACCCCGATATTCTGGAGACCTACCGAATTAAGTATGCCGGCCGTCACTTCTATTATCCTGGGCTGCGGGTTGCCGTCCCTGGGATGCAGGGTTGTCCCTTTACAAATTACAGCTCCCAGCTTTTGAACATCGGCCATTTCTTCCAAATCATCCCCATACCCATAGGCCCCTGAAGCGGCGATAACCGGGTTTATCAGCTTCAACCCGGGCGCAACTTGAACTCTTAAATCAGGACTGGCAGTCATATCTTAACCGACGGCATCTTTTTACGGACTGATGCAATTTTGCCTTCCATAGACAGCGCTTTATCTCTGCGGTCGTCAATTTTGAGCGTGGTAACAACTCTTAACGCGCCTTTGCGGAAAGGCACCTCGTGCATCTCACGTGTCACAGCAAGTATTGCGTCCAGCGGGCCTTCCATGATTGTGCCCATCGGAGTAAGCCGGTAACTAATGCTTTTACGCTTATCCAGCACACCCATGCAAGCTGCAACGAACTCACTGACACCCGGATTTCCCGTGCCCAAAGGCACAACTGATATCTCAGCTACGACCTTTCTTGCTTCCATGCTTTCACCGACCAAATATGTTGTCTATAGTATATACAAGCCGTCGCAGAATTTACACCAATACTGATTTAAGCGCACACGGGAAATAAATGTGCTAAAATTTTCAGGATACTTTTACAATTACCTTACATGGAATATTTAATTCTCTACGATATTAGAAATATGAGGGATGCGGACATCCCCCAGGTCCTCGATATAGACCTGGACGCTTTCCCCACGCAATGGCCGCACCCCACAACGAGCTCATATCATCATGAATTGCGAAACAAGCTGGCGCACTATGTCGTACTCTACAAGAGAAAGCCGGATAATGGAAATGAAAACATTAAACCGTCAATCGGATTTAAAGAAGTGATATCATATATTAAAGGGCTGTTTGATCACGACCGTTTCTTTGGTCCTGATAAATCAGCTTCAAATGAACAATTGGTGGGAATGGCGGGTATCTGGATGATGGTTGATGAGGCCCATATCGTGACAATAGCTGTGAGGAGATCTCTTAAGCGAGAGGGATTAGGAGAACGGCTGCTAATTTGCATAATCGAGATGGCCCGGCAACTGGGCGCCAGGATAATAACTCTGGAAGTCCGTGTTTCCAATACGATTGCACAGGCCCTCTATGCGAAATACGGCTTTCTCACAGCCGGCACAAGAAGGAAATACTACTCCGACAATGGAGAGGATGCGCTAATAATGAGCACGGAAAATATTACTTCTTCAGCTTACGCAGAACTGTTCCAGCATTTGAAGGATGAACACCGGAAACGTTGGGACCACCACTATACTGAATAAACCACTGGAGGATTTAAATGGGTGAAATGAAAAGTGCCTGGCAGATTGCCATGGAAAAAGCGGATAAACTGGGCAAGGTCAGCCAGGATGAATTGAACAGCATTAAATACGTGCCTGAAGGGAACAGGCTGGCCTCACAGTTCCTGATCGATGAGAAGATGGACCTCTCCGGCGATATCGCAAAAGTCCAACCGCCCGAAGCAGTTAAGTTTGTTATAAACGGCGTAGAGGAGATACTGCTCAGGAATATCGGCCTGCCGCGTAACGACGAGGAAATGAGGAAGACCAACAGGTCGATGGCCGGGCTGAGGAGCATTAAGGAGAACAAAAAGCAGCTTGAGTCTATTTTCGGCCTGATTAACACCCTGGTCAGCCAGTACAAGCTCGCCCTGCAGCAGACCTATAGCGAGTTCAAGAAAAATGCCGAGGTTTCCGTTCAGCAGGCCGCCCGTAACACGCGGCCCCAGCGCGGCGACCAGATGTCACCTGATCAGCGGATGCAGCTTCAACTGCAGGAGGAATGGCGCCAGATCCACAGCGAGTTGGACGCCCAATACGAGAAAGCCCTGGAAGAGCACAAGCAGAAAATCCGCGAGATCAATTAGCCTCGTTCGCGGGTCTATTTATATTTAAATTCCTGCTGCTCCCACCATGGATAAAAACCTGGCATGTCCGTGTTTGTCCGCATGGGGAAATTGGGCAACCTCTTCTCAAGGAAGGACATTATCCCTTCCTTGGCGTCCGGCATGCCGAAGGCCCAGTTAAGCGCCCGTGATTCCAGTATATGCGCATCCATGGGATGGCCGGCGCCAAGCATTTTCCACATCAATTGCCTGCACAAAGCGATGGATACGGCCGATGAGTTATCTATCATTTCCCGTGCTATATGCCTTGCACGCGGCATAAGATCGTCCGCATCAAGGAGCTCTGACACCAACCGCTTATCATAGGCTTCCTGAGCGCTGATAATACGCCCGGAGTATACCCAATCGGCTGCAACGTCCATGCCTACCAGCCGCGGCAGGAACCAGCTTGCGCATCCGTCAAATAATATCCCGCGCCTTGCAAATACAAACCCCATCTTGGAATTCTTAGATGCCAGCCGGATGTCCATCGGTAGAGTCATGGTTATGCCAAAACCAACCGCAGCGCCATTAATTGCAGCTATCACCGGTTTTTTCATGTCATAAATGATCAGAGACACCACACCACCTTCATCCCTGTGCTGCTCCGTGTCTTCCCTGCCCTGCATCCTGTCGAAGAAATAATTATCGACGCCTTCATTTATCGTCAAATCAGCGCCTGCGCTGAACGCCCTGCCTGCTCCCGTCACAATGACTACCCTGACATCTTCGTCCCTGTCAGCAGCTTCGAAAGCGCTTGCCAGTTCACGGCATGATGCCGCTCCCTGAGCATTCATCTTCTCAGGCTGATTTAGGGTAAGGGTCAATATGCCGCTTGCCACTTCATACTTCAAGTACTTGTATTCCATATCAACCTCCATATTTTCCCCGGCTGAAACAGCCTATTTATCGTCCCTGTTAGTGTTGTGAGCCGCCATCAAGGAAGACCACGTGGCCTGAAATATAGCCGCCCTCTTCCGAGCAGAGGAACGCACACAGGTTACCCACATCTGCCGGCTGGCAAACGCGGCCGAAAGGCATACCTTTGGCAATATCCTTAATATCCGCTCCCAGGGCGCCTTTAACAAGGCGGGTGCCCATATCCGTCTCTACCAGCCCGCAGGCGATTGAATTGACCCTCATATTATGACCGATCTCCTCTTTTGCCAGGCAAGCAGCCAGCGCATCCATCCCCGCTTTGGCAACAGCATAAGGAGCGTGCCCTGCTGAACAGGAGTGAGGAGCCGTAGAAGAAAGAAAAATAATATCGCTGCGCTGCTGCTTGCGCAGTGCCGGCAAGCATTCCCTGGTAAAATAGAATGCTCCCATTACATGGATCTTGAACAGCCTCTCCATCTCTTCGGCTTCCGTATCAATAACAAAGCGGCCGCGCGAGGCAATTCCCGCATTATTCACCAGGATGTCCAGTTTACTGAAAGTCTGCAACGTCTTATTTACTGCCGACTTGACCTGTTCATAGTCTGTAACGTCCGCCTGGACAGGTAATACTTTTCTGCCGAGCGCTTCTATTTCTTTCGCCGTATTTTCGGCTGAATCAACATCCTTGCGGTAATTAAACGCGATGTCGGCCCCTTCCCGTGCGAGTGCCAGAGCTATACCTTTCCCGATTCCCCTGTCGCCACCCGTTACCAGTGCGACTTTACCGGCCAGCTTCATGATTTCCTCCTGAGATAATTTTAAAATAGTCTACGGCTCGAAATATCAGCCCGCATATTAGATCGGCAGTAAAATATACAGCCAGGCCGGATTTATAGTCAGAACGGGCATTAATCTAGTCCAGGAATTCCAGCGTATGGGCGATCTGTTTCCACACGGCTTCCTTA
>JAPLHL010000327.1 GCA_026389655.1 Chloroflexota bacterium | reverse complement strand
GTTGAGAGCGCTGTCAGGGAAACAGGCGCCAACGCCAGCATGGTTTTTGTACCTCCCGCCGGCGCTGCCGACGCCATTATGGAAGCAGCGGATGCTGGCATTCCGCTGGTGGTCTGCATCACCGAGGGTATACCTGTATTGGACATGGTGACAGTACTCCATTACCTAAAGGACAAATCCACGCGGCTGATAGGTCCGAATTGCCCCGGTCTCATCTCCCCGGGAAAATGCAAGGTGGGCATAATGGCAGGTGAAATTCATATGCCCGGTAACGTTGGCGTCATCTCCCGCAGCGGGACTTTAACCTATGAGACTGTATCGCAGCTGACTGCTAATGGTATCGGGCAATCTACTTGCGCGGGAATTGGGGGGGACCCCCTCATCGGCACGCCTTTCACTGACTTGCTTCAGTTATTTCAGGGAGACACGGGCACCAGGGCTGTTGTCCTCATCGGTGAAATCGGTGGTACATTAGAACAGGATGCCGCCCGGTATATTAAAGACAAAATGACCAAACCGGTAATCGCCTTTGTGGCCGGCGCATCGGCCCCTCCGGGGCGCATGATGGGGCATGCAGGGGCCATTATAGGCGATAGCAGCACCCGGGCCCAGGATAAGATAGAGGCGCTATCCGCAGCCGGAGCCACCATAGTGCCCAACCCCGCAGAGATAGGGCTCACCGTTAAGAAAGTGCTTGGGTCAATGATCTAAAAAGGTGCACCGGGAAAAATGAAGCGGTACTGCATCCATAAGCTTCCGGCTACAAATTCTGCTTCAGAGCGCCTTCCATCTCCGGCTTGCTGCCGAATCCCCCGCTCTTATAGTACTTAATGATGGATCCTGAATCCAGTATAAGCCATGAAGGTATTGTCCTCAGCTTGCAGGTGTTCACCAGGTCACCATTGACATCCAGGTATACAGGTACTGTTATGCCGTATTTCTTTGCCCATTTGATCACTTCCGACATTTTCTCATTACTGGCCACCAGCAGCATGTTAACATCGTTGCCGGGATTGTTCTTATAGAAGTCGTTTAAAAAGAGGGCTTGCTGCATGCAAGTGGAACAGGAAGTTGTAACAAATACGATTATCGTTTCTTTACCTGAGATATTACCGTTGGTGATATTTCCGCCCTCTGGGTCATGGAAATCAAAGTCCGGGATCCTGCAGAAGACCTTGCAGCAGACCGGCGCAGTGGACGGGGTTGTAATTGTTGAGGCCTCTGCCTGGGCCGATTCACTCTTGGCATCGGACCTGACACTGATAAAATAGCGTGTTAGCTCGTTCAAACCATCCAATCTCACCTCGTGCTCTTTAACAAGGTTGCTGTCGGTTTTCACCTGCTGTTTACCCGCTTTATCCGTCGAATAGTAGACGGCGCTGCTGGCCGGTTTGTTGGTAATCCAGCGAACCGATGCTGCAGAGCTGGTAATATTAAAAACGTTAATATTCACGATAGTTAGCTTGTTGGCAGCTGCCGTTACTGAGGTTGTAAAAGAATTATCTTGCGATATCACTTCATTACCGCAGGCGTCAATCGATTTAGCACGGAAATAGTATGTGACACCAGGTTGCAAATTTTCCACGACAGATCCGTGGATAGCCAGGAGAGTGGTATCTTCGTTGGTTTTGAAAGCATAAATCCCTGCCTGCAGCCCGTATTCCACCTGTCCGGTGGCAGTCCGGTTGGTCTTCCATGAAAGTATCGCACTGGTATCGGTGACCGAGGGGACCTCTATGGACACTATAGCCAGAGGGTCAGCTTCCGCTTCCTGCGCCTGGGCAATGATCGATGCAACTTCGTTGGATGCCAGCGCATAACCTTCCCGGCCAGGCTGGCCGTAATTCCAGCTCATGACGCCGATCAGTTCGCCGGTCTTATTTAACAATGCGCCGCCTGCAGCCTCGACATCCAGGGCAGCATTAGTCTGTAAATAATTAACGCCGTCAGATTTGGGCAGCGCAGTAATAGTCCCCTTTGACGTCATCAGGTTTTTTGAGCCCGCTAAATAACGCGCGACCGATACCTCGTCATTTTGCTGCACAAAGTCTGAATCACCTATAACAAGGTTTTTTAAAACCGGGAAATTACCCTGCATCTTTATTACCGCAATATCTTTATCCTGGTTCAGGCAGAGTATTTTACCTTCGCATCGTTCACCTGATTTCAATTCGATGTAAATCGACCGGCTGCCCCGCACCGAGTGACTGCTGGCAACCACATAGCCGGACTTATCCACTATTATTCCCTGGCCGACCACACTATCTGCATACACCCGCACAACAGCCTCCGCAGTCGTGTTTGTGAACAAAAAACAGGAGCCCGACAGCAACGGAAGCAGTATAGATGCAGTGATTAAAATGACAACTGCCCTAAAATAATATGGCTTATTTCTCATTTGCATTTAATATTATAATCAATTGTTTTATGTACCTGTTGATATTTCAACTGCAAAAGGTAAAGTCCGGAAGTCACGGGCATTCCGCTGCACAGATATGTCGCAGGGCCTCAATAAGGCAATAACCCTTGAAATGGGTTACTTTATCGGCACATTGGCATTTAAATCAGGCCTGTGCTCATCAGCGTGGTCCATCAGGTAGCCTATATCCTTATGCAAAACCTGTTTCATTTCGTTTACGATCCAGCGTCCCTTCTTCAGGCCTTTGGCAAAGCCGGTTGCCTCTTTCATCAAATCATCCATAGTGCAGGCCTTACGGATCGCATGGCATTTTTCCAGATCGGCAGCAGTAAAGCGTTTGCCGGTAAGTTCGCCCTCTTCCACCAGGTACATCGGAAGTATTTTCTTGACCAGCGCGGTCATGTAGGGAAGGAAAGGGATATTAAGGTCTATCTCAGGGAAACACAGAAAACCACGATCAGAGCGCATGAATCGAAAATCGAAGCAGCATGAGAATATAGCTCCCGAAGCGAAAGCATGGCCGCTGATTGCAGCCACTGTAATCATAGGGTAAAAAAGCATTCGCTTCATCAGCTTGTCCTGCAACGGGAAAAACTTCTCAACCTCGGGATCTTTCCTGGCAATGGCAGGAACCAGCCAGTCCAGGTCCATTCCGTTTGACCAGATTTTGGCATCGCTGGCAGTGACCACCAGCGCATTGACCTCTTCTTTTTTCTCGATTGCATCGAGAGCAGCCATCATCTCGGTGCAGAATGCTATGTTGAACCTGTTCTCGCCCCGGTTCATGGTGATTATGGCGATATTCTCATCAACTGTCCAGTCGATTGAAGGCATAATGGATACCTCCGAAAAAATTAGTTTCAGTAAGTAAACCGATAGATATTATACTACGGAAATGCGGCCTTTGCCTGTTGTAAAATCAGATAATATTCTGCAAAATGGGTGCATCTTAACTAAATTAAATCGTATAAGGAGAGGCTGTGATGGATAATGTTTTAGTCATTGGCGCCGGCTTCATGGGAGGTGGTATCGCACAGGTAGCGGCCCAGGGCGGCTACACCGTCTATTTACAGGATATAAACCCTGAAGCTTTACAAAAGACAATGGCGCAGGTCAAATGGTCGACTGAAAAATTAGCCTCTAAAGGTAAAATACAGGACAGCGCTAAAAGCGTGCAGGACAGGATAATCCCGGTCAAGGACCTATCCATCGCTCCCAAATGCCAGTGGGTTATCGAGGTCGTCTTCGAAGATGAGAAAATGAAGAAAGACCTCTTCAAGGACCTCGATGCCGTATGCCCGGTCGAGACGGTCCTGGCATCCAATACTTCCAGCATCCCCATCACCAGGTTGGCCTCACTTACTAAACATCCTGAGAGAGTGGTCGGCCTTCATTTCTTCGGCCCGGTGCCCATGATGCGCCTGGTAGAGGTCATAAAAGGCAATATGACTTCCGATGCAGTTTTTAAGAAATCTGTCGATTTTATTAACTCCCTGGGTCAGTACCCGGTAAAGGTTATGCAAGACATACCGGGTTTCATAATGAACCGCATCAGCGGCGCTGCTTTCCGGGAGGCGCTTGACCTGGTCGAGAAAGGTATAGCTACAATTGAGGATGTCGATAAGGGCATGCATTACGGCTTCAACTGGAACATAGGCCCATTTGAAATTGCGGACAATGCCGGACTGGATACATACCTGCGTGTCGGGAAGGCATTCTCAGCCCTGGGCGCCGGCGACCTGATGGCTAAATCAGGTATCCTCGAAAAAATGGTCAAGGCCGGACGCCTGGGACGCAAGGTGGGCAAGGGCTTCTATGACTACACGCCGGATGGCAAAATGACCCCTTTCGATGTAACGACATTAAAATAGACCTTAAGGACCCGTAGGGGAGAACCTCCAGATTCGTCCCCTGTTTATAACTCTATGGTCAGCCCCTCGTACGCGACTTCCAGTTCCATCTCGAGCTGCTTCCCTGCCAGCGCCAGTTCATCCCGCAGTTCCTCTTCATGGGCTACCGGTATGTGTGTAGCTATCACGCGCGGTATATGGCCTTTCATTTGTTGAAACTGCAATAATTCATCCACCAGCATCTGCGGCGTGAGGTGCCTCAGCTTCGACATCGTTTCACCCATACAGTTCAACCCCGTAACCTCGATGAATAGTATATCCGGATTAATACGCTCCCAACAGCCGGAAAGGCCGGAACCTGTATCCCCTGCGTAAAATATACTCCTTCCATTCTCAGAGGTGACCTGGTAGCCGACAGACGGCGCTGAGTGGCTGACCGGCACCGGCATGACAATACAGCCCCCGATTATAAATTGCTGCAAAGGAGCTATCGGTTTTAAACGCAGCCTCGGTGCTTCAACGCTGGGCCAGCTTGTATAATCCTTGTACATTTTTCCGTCCAGCAGGTACAGGTAGACCACTTCAAGTGTGTCCCGCAGGCCATATACATCGACGGTCGAGGGAGGAACAGAATCGTTGGCGCCCAGCATGATCAGGTCGCGCGTGTGGTCGAAATGATGGTGCGTCAGCAGTACTGCCTTGATTTTCTGCTGGCGCTCCAGTGAAAGACTGCCGGTTAACCCGCCTGCATCCAGTGAAATCACATCGTTCACCAGCAGGCAAGGCAACCGGGCTGTATCCGTTTCCGTATTATGCGACCCCAGGATCTCGATTTTCATTAATATACTTCTATACCAGGGCCGGCTTATTCCCGTTTAATCCAGTGGTTTACCGGCTAGCAATTTACCCAGGCCGATATTGACCTTGCCGAAGAGAATAAAGCCCTGCCCGATCTTAGACCATTAAAGCTGGGTGTGTTATATTTCTCCATCATATTTAATATCTTATCAAACAGCGCCTGGTCACCCATTTCTTTGGCTAATGCCAGTGTAAGAATGGTGACCAGGGGGTCCACGTTCCCGTTGGGATATTCGGTGGCATATGCCATCTGCCCCGTCTCTTTAACAAAAGTCTTCTTGAACTTGGGATACAGCTCCTCAGCAAATGCCGGGTCTATGGCATGGATAAAAGTGATGGACCAGGCATTGCAGTTGCCGGAAACGCCATCTTCTACATAGTCATGTTCGGGATGATAGCATCTGGAGAACAGGCCGTACGGCTCGACGATCATACGCGTCTTGACAAATTTCAGCCAGCTATTGACCTGTTTGGAGTGGTCCGTCCCGTGCAGCTTATCGTACAGCAGCAGGCTATAGATACCTATAGTATTGCATTGGACATAGTAATCGTCCGGTTCGCAGGTGACCCCGGAGTAACTGGTCTCATCAATCTCATTCGAAATCTTGTCTGTCAGCCATGTGAAATCTTTGTCCCATTTATTACCGCCATAGATCAAACCATGTAGGCCGTACATAAGGTTAAGATGGCCCTTATACATGATATTGTGCTCGGATAGATAGTCGTCGCCGTAACCCTGCTCCACCCAGTCGACCCAAACGACCTTCAGCTTCATTTTCTGAATTAATTTGTCAATGTAATGGCCAATGGCCACGCGCTGACCCGGCTCAATATAGGGGATACTGGCAAGTCCATAGGCTGTAAAAGCCAGGCCGTATTTCCACATAAGGGCCGGCTGGGCATATCCAGTGAACATTACAGCAGGCAGGTTCATGAACTCCTGTAGAGCATGGAAGTCCTTCCATTCATCCGCTGTCAGATGGCCGGCCGTCTGCTGATTGAAGTAATCCGCAGTGGCAGTCTGTCGGTAGTCCTGCTTTTCTCCTTCCGCCGGATAGGCTTGTTTAACAATCCCCGCTGTGTCTTCAAGTACACTGGACATTTCCCCGCTGTTATTGAGCCAGCGTCCGCAATCATCATTTGTACACGCTGATACCGGCAAATTCAGGGAAAGACCAATACCACTAAAAACCAGTACCGCAATGAAGATAAAGGTGAAAATACGTGTTGCCTGAGAAAACTGACTGATACGCATGCTACCTCCTAAAATTCCCTATTTTAACTAACTTTTACATTATAGCCTTGACCGGCTAATTTGTCTGCCCTACCCTGTTACGCAGATCGGATCGGATGCAGACGCCATACTAGCCCTTAATGGCAGTAAAAACCATCAGGTAATGCAGCACTGCCCCGATAATTATCAGGGAGTGGAAAATCTCATGAAAGCCGAAGACGCCGGGGAAGGGATCAGGTTTTTTGAGGGCATATATAACTGCGCCTACAGAGTAGGCTACCCCGCCGGCAAACAGTAACATGATCGAACTGAACGGCATTGTCGCCAGCAACTGGCCCAGCGGTATCAGGGCCATCCATCCCATCAGCAGGTAAATCACTATAGTCAACCAGCGCGGGCTTTTTATGTAGATGAGCTTGAAGACCAGACCGAGAACCACCAGCAGCCATTGCGCACCAATGATGCTCCAGCGCCAGTAAACATCCAGGTATACCCAGCTTATCGGGGTATAAGTGCCTGCTATCATAAAGAAAATGGCGATATGGTCGAGCTTGCGCCAGGGGCTGGTATCATCCTGCTCTTCTTTCTGACCGTGATAAATTGAGCTGCATGCAAAGATAAAGATGGCGCAAACGCTGTATATGCTGGAGAGGATTATTTTCGTTACGTCTCCGCCGGAGACACACAGCAATACGATGTAACCCGCCAGCGACACAACGGCCCCGGTTAAATGCGAGTAAAAATTGAAAAGGTCGGATTTTTGAAAGGCCATTTAAAATCACATCCTTAGAAAATTATTTGTCATTTCCAGTGCCACGGGACTGCGGCAATCCAATAGTCGAATAGCTCACCTGTCTACACCGTCCCACGACCTCAACCTGGGTATCCAGCGCGGTACGTTCTTTTTGTATATTTTATAGTCTTCTCCGAATCTTTTTTCCAGCCCTGGTTCTTCAGAGAATACGAAATATACGTGATTAATGCCAAAGAACAGTAGAAACCAGATGAATATCCCTAACGAGCCGAAGGCTATTGACTCTCCCAGCAGGACAGCCAGCACGCTGCTGATCATGGGATTGCGCACCTGGCGGTAGGGACCTATTATGACGAGTTTCTTAGTCGCCGACCACGGTGCCAGCGTTCCCTGCCCGATTTTCATGAAAATCCAGATGCACATCGCCAGGTAATAAAGACCGTTTCCCATCAATACAGCGCCGGCAAGGACCACCACTGCTTCCCATGGCATACTTAATCCCCACCCGATCCTGAAGCCGGTAATCCAAAGGATCGCTCCCGGAATAACCAATAAGACAGTGAACGGAAGGATAAAGGACTTTATGTGACTGGCCATTGATTCTTCATAATAACGTTAGTTTTAGCCGGTATATGATAGCATCAAACTGGCTTGCAGGTAATGACCCCTTTAATTTCGTTTCTAAAACGAACTTTAGATATCACGTGGTTATCGTATTCCGAATCAATTATTTTTTTCTCCGTAAACAACTACAGTATCGTAAGGCCGTGAAGTAGCAGCTTGTCTGAAAACCCTTCCATTGACGTATATGGTAGCGTTAATACTGCCGCTATCGCTGTTATTATGCGCATACAGGTACACATAGCTACTATCAAACCCGCCAAACTCCATCCGCCAGGGCAAAGGAACATCTTCGTATTTTCCATCGGCACCCATGTCGGTGGTAATTAAAATATCCACCACGTCTGCATCTCCGGTTACCTCGTATACTACATAGTCATCCTGGTGGCAGGCCATATTTGTACCTGCAAGCAACATTATGGATAAAATCACAAGTATGCGGGCAGTAATACCAGCTGATAAAAAAACATTTCTAACCATATTTAATGCTCTCCACGATACTAAATACGCACAGGAAGTATATCATTTGTTTGCCTGTTTGCCATTTTTTCTCGTTATTACGGATGGGTAGTTTTGCCCATTCACTGCGGATGATACAATGAAGTCCATGCAGACCAACATCGTCTATTGTGGGGACTGCCTAGCCAGGCTGAAGGACATACCGGCTGACAGCATCGACCTGGTATACATAGACCCCCCGTTCAACTCTCAGCGTGATCATGTAATGCTGTCGGCGAAAAAAGAGAAACGGCGCTTCGAAGACCGTTTTGAGAATGTAAGCGATTATCTCGGCTACATGAAGCCCCGCCTTATCCAGTTACATCGCGTGCTGAAACCAACAGGAAGCTTCTACTACCACTGCGACTGGCATGCTTCCCACTATGTTAAAGTGCTGCTGGACAGCCCGGACTTATTCGGATATGGCAATTTTCAAAATGAGATCGTGTGGCTATATAAATCCGGCGGCGCCAGCCCCGGGAAAAGGTTCAGCCGCAAACACGACATCATTCTTTTCTATACAAAAACCGGCGATTATACGTTTAACGGCCTCAAGGAAAAATCATATAACCGCAATCTGAAACCGTATAATTTCAAAGGAGTTGAAGAGCAGCAGGATGAGGTCGGCAGGTACACTAGAGTCGGGATGAAGGACTACTGGGAAATCAACATGGTGGGCAGGACCAGCCGTGAGCGCCAGGACTATCCAACACAAAAGCCCGAAGCCCTGCTGGAACGTATAATT
>JAPLHL010000251.1 GCA_026389655.1 Chloroflexota bacterium | reverse complement strand
GGAGGTCGTGGAAAAGAAGCTATACCAGTTTATTAACCCCATAACAGGGGGGCCGGATAATACAGGCTGGCCCTTTGGCCGGGAAATCAATAATTCTGATGTATTCTCGGCATTGCAGGGATTGAACGGTGTAGACTATGTAGAGGATGTCAAGTTCCAGGTTGTTGACGTGGACGGCAATAAAAAAGGCGAGGCAGTCGCTAAGGTTCCTATTGCGCCTGACACTGTACCCTGCTCTTTCCGCCACACAGTGGAAATTGCCTGATTAATAGCTCTTGAGGAATAATGGGTATCGGTTATAGGGAGAATGTTATGAATACGGCAATCAAGCAGGAAAACGGGAACCGCAGCTTTATGGACTATTTGCCGGCCATGTATCGTGATGATGATTTCACCGCCCGGTTCTTACACATATTTGAGGATATCATGCAGCCCATCGAATCTATAGTGGATAAGATGTATTTCCGTTTTGATCCGGCTATAACTGATGAGTCCTTTTTGCCATGGCTTTCCACCTGGGTGGGTACCATCATGGATGAAAGGTGGCCGGAAGAGCGCAGGCGGCAGCTGCTGGCCTCTGCAGTTGAGCTTTACCGCTGGCGCGGGACCAAATTGGGCCTGATGGAGTATTTAAGGATATATACCGGTGTAGTTCCGCAGATCACCGAACCTTCAATATTCAGCAAGGGTGGAGGGGCATCTGTAAAATCTCAGGCGGCATCTGCCGGGCTGGAGCCGCATCAGTTTATTGTTGAAATTGAAGGTACGGTTAAGGGCACTATCGATCCGGAAATTGTTAAGGCTATTATTGAATCACAGAAACCTGCGCATACAATATACATCTTGAAAATGAATGCCTGAATATCTACTATATAAGCAGGGACACACTCTAAACTGGGGAGGATATGGCCATGTCAGCTAATATCGGTGTCATACTCGGTACGACTCGGCTGGAGGTTGCTGCGGGAAGCTCTGCAGAGATTTCCCTCACTGTACGGAACCTTAGCCAGATTGTCGACCACTATATTATTTCCATCGAAGGGCTTGACCCCACGTGGTGGAATATATCAGTACCGACTTTTTCCCTTTTCCCCAATGATCAGGGCGAAGCAAAAATATCTGTCCACCCGCCTAAGGAGGCCGAGGCGCGGGCCGGAGGCTACTCATTCAGGATCAAGGCAACCTCAAAGGCCGACCCCCAGGATTTTACTACCGTTGAAGCCCTGCTTATTCTTAAAGGTTTCATTCTCTGGGATATCGAGATGACACCATCCAAGGTAACGGGTAAAAGCGGTACATATAATATCAAGATCAACAACCTCGGCAACACCGATGCGGTAATAGTGCTGGAAGCCAAGGACCCCGAAGAGGCGCTGGCATTTCAGTTCAGCCAGTCGACGGTTACCGTGCCGGGCGGAGGCTCAGCCAGGGCCAAGTTGGATGTGAAACCTAAAGGCAAGGGTGAATGGAAGAAGCTGTATAACTTCCAGGTTACCAGCACGCCTTCCGATACAAAGCAACCTCAACGTGAAAGTAAGGTGCTTAACGGCCAGCTCGAATACCCGAAAAAAGGTTTCCCGTGGTGGATATTGATTGTTCTACTGGTGCTGCTGCTATTGGCCGTCGGCGCTTTTATTGTATGGAAACTGTTCTTTGAACCGATGGTTACCGTCATCTCTCCCAGGGGAGGAGAGGCTTGGATATCCGGGTCCACTCATACTGTAAGTTGGACAACCAGAGGTTCCAGTATTACGGCAGTTAAAATAGAGCTGTCACGTGATGGCGGTTTAAATTGGAATCCTCTCGAACAGAATGGAAAAAACGATGGTGTTTTCCCCTGGCTCATAGATGCATACCCTGTTGCATCAGGTGATTGTTTGATCAGGATAACTGCACTCGATAAAGACAATAAAACGGTGGCAAAAGATATTAGCGCAAATAGATTCAGCGTTTCTCCCCCGGCCACAAAACCGTCTGTTACTCTTACGTATCCATCCAATACTGTTAAGCTATCGGGAGGCAGTAAGGTGAATATTACGTGGACCGCAGTTGGCTCCGGCATTGCCACGGTGAATCTCTATTACTCTACCAATGGCGGTTCGGCCTGGACCCTCATTCAACCTGACCAGCCTAACAGCTTGCAATATGAGTGGACGGTTCCCAATACTGCAGCTACGGCCTGCAAAGTCAAGATCGTGGCTTATGACAGCAGTAAAAAGGAATTATCCTCCGATACCAGCAACTCTAACTTTACGATTGAGAAAAGCGCATGGGTCATGCCCTGGTACGACTTAAAAGTCAACACATCTATCTTTGAGAAGCTTAAACCATAAAGAGAGATTATCTGCCTTAATTTAACAAGGGGTTATGAAAGGGGGTTTTTAAATGAAAAACAGTGTTTTTACAGGAATTGCACTGGCGGTGGTGGTTGTATTAATGACCATACCGTTTTTTACAGCAGGATGCGCAACGGGAGTGTCAGAGGCTGATTACAATGCCATGAAGACCGAATTGCAGACAACAAAGGCAGAACTTGAAACACTCAAGGCGCAGGGTACCGGCAATGCCAAGGTCGCTATCTATGCCGAGATAAACGACCGCTGTATTGACGTATGGAGGGTGCTCGGGGGAGAGCCAAGTAAATACGGATATATGAAAGGTGAGGTCGCCAAATGGATAGCGGACATGGATGCCAAGATATCTAATGCCGATGACGTCACATTAACTACCATGTGGAAGTCCTATATATCCGCAACACCGGGGCAGGACCAGAACAAGAAGGCCATTGCCCTAATGAGCTACGTCTCTGACAAATTGAAGACCCTGACTGCGAAATAATAAGGCGCTTTATCTGTCAGAGCCCGTCGAACCAGAGACTCTGGCATCAAGACAATAAAAAAACACCGTCACATGTATCATACTGTGGCGGTGTTTGATGAGTTGTAAACTATATCCTTCAGCCCGTAAAGTCCTGCAGCAGCTGCCGCGCTTCTGCACTCAATGCAAATAGGAAATTGCCCAGGACGCCTTCGGATTTCAGTATTGCATAATCCCAGCCTTCGGTATTTTTGCTTGGATCATCCGGGTTCCAGTCTTCACCACGGCCGCCTTCGTCGACCGATTTATAGCAGTCTGGGTCATGGCCGTATCCGGGATTACCTTCACCGTGGGCGCCCCGGTCCTGGGCTACATGGAGGGCATTGCCCAGTGTAACCAGTGCACCGTAGATATCGCCTGCATTGGCTTGGGAGATCGCTTTGTTCAAATACTCTTCCTGGCGGGCCATATTGATTTCTTCTCCCGGGTACTGGTAAGCTCCCCCTTCTCCGTGGTTTGGGATTTCCCGCTCTATCCTTCCCATTTTCAGCTTCATACCCAGTGAATCTACAATATTCACGAAGGTTAAATCAAGGTTTTTGGATGTGCTTTTAATGAGTTCTATTGCCGGGATGGGGAAAACGTCAATGAACTCAGGCTCATACATCGTTTGGTCCGTCAGGTCGCTGTGGCCCTGCAGTTTCCAGCAGGCAATTGCTTTTTCGCTTACTCCTTCAACTACATGACCCAACTCATGCGCTATGAGCCTTGTCCCATCGCAGTTGCCTGGTTCATAAGCGCCTTCTTTGAAGAAAATATCTTGACCGGTGGTAAAAGCCGCTGCTCCCAGTTCCTGGGATAGTTCATTGGCTTTAGCATCGGTATGAATCCTGACCTTGTCAAAATCGTTATCAAAACGTTCTTCCATCGCAGATTGGATATGGGTATCAAGAGGCTTTCCTGTACCACGCTGGGCTTCTATTTTGCCCGATATCTCATGACGCAGCTTGGTTTCTTTCTGGGATTCAACAAGTCTTTGAACATATTTGTTGCCGTAAGTCTGTTCAAGCCCCAGTATCGCCTGATCAATGGAATGGCCCTCGGTTTGTTCTTGCTCAATACCTTCCTGAATGACTGGCGCCTGCGTCGTCGTTTGGTTTACATGCTGCTTGTCATGCTCTGATATTTTGACCGATTTGCGCTTTGCCATATCCGATACTCCTCACAATATTCTGATGGATATCAGCCTTCCACGCATATCAGGATAGTATATTGCAGTAAATAGCGGGTTAATTTGGCGTTAATTTACGGTAAATTAATATGAGGAAAGCATGGACGTGATAACAGCCGTAATCGATCGTATATCAGTCATATGAAAAGCATGTGCGCCTTATCGCAGGTCGTCTCAAGCATTAGTTTAATATGATTATGCTTGCAGATTATCCTTTTACAAAAATATCCCTGGTAAATTACACTTAAAGAACAAAAATATTGTTGATACTTACCCGGGAATATATAACGGTAGAAGAGTTAATTATTTATAAATAGCTATGAATAAGATAAAGCCAGCCTACTGGAAACAGTTAATACTGTATTTAGTTATCTTCGCAGGGTTGTTATTTGTCTTCAACCTGGCGGGTGGCTGTAGCTCTTTACTGAATGGTACGCCGGCATCCACTGATTCAGGGCAAGACGCTCAAACAAGCTCCACGAACCAGGCTGATACCAATTCCAATTTAAGAGTAATCAATGTTGCCGATTTGCCGCCTGAAGGCAGGACAATCCTACAGCTAATCAAGCATGGAGGGCCGTTCCCTTACTCCAAAGATGGTGCTGTTTTCAGCAATTATGAGGGACTGCTGCCCAAACAATCGAATGGATATTATCATGAATACACAGTTATAACACCGGGATCATCCGACCGAGGAGCGCGCCGTATAATTGCAGGAGTGAAAGGTGAATATTACTATACCAATGATCATTACATATCTTTCAAATTAATAAAGGAGTAAGGCATGGATGATTGGGTGGACCTATTTCGTTCTTATTTGAATTCGGGTGTATATATTGCCAATCCCGATACAAATATTGGCATGGTTAAGAAGGCAGCAGCAGAATATGGGCTCGAATTATTTCATGTTGATCTGAAAAAAGTAACAGGTAAAGCAGATTTGTTAAAGAAAGTTGCTCGTGCACTTAATTTCCCTGAATATTTTGGAATGAACTGGGACGCCCTCGGTGACTGC
>JAPLHL010000460.1 GCA_026389655.1 Chloroflexota bacterium | reverse complement strand
GAGTCCAACAATTACTGAGACTGCACCGCCAATTAGCAATGACATGACCTGACCTCCTGTTTTGGCAATTCAACTATAAGTTGCCGAGGTTGAAATAATTGCTGTAAGGTACTAATATCTGTCATATATTAAGCAGAAACATAACACAGAATTAAGGTTCAGGCAAGGTGAAAGTTAAGAAAAGAAAATGAATGTATGGTTCAAGGAAGAGGATTCAAGGAAGGCGGGAAAATATTCCTTGACATTATCATCAAATACTTTTAGATTTCGCATACTATCAGAAACAGTGACGAGCAAATGAAAAAAGAATTCCTGCAACTGATTATCGACCAGACCCGCTGCAAATACACATATTGATGCCTGCTGCGCGCCTCAATGGGCGGGCATGCAGGCCTAATCCAAATCAACTCCAGACAGAATTAATCCCAAAAAGTAAGAAGCAAGAAAAGAATTGTAACACTTTCTTAATTTAAGGATTACAATAAAACAATAAATTTATCAGGAGGTACAACATGTTAAAAACAATCATCAAATCAATTTGCATTTTCTGCCTTCTCCTTGTCTTTACGGTAAACTCTTGGTCGCAGGAGCCGATTAAGATCGGAGGACTGTTTGCCGTTACCGGCCCGCCCTCATTTCTCGGTGAACCGGAACGTAATACGGCTAATATGGTGGTGGATCGAATTAACAAGACAGGTGGCATCAAGGGGCGGAAGCTGAAACTGGTCTTCTACGATACCCAGGGTGATGCCACCAAGGCAGTACAGGCAGCTACTCGACTCATCAAGGAAGACCGGGTCAGCGCGATTATCGGTCCCAGCACGACAGGCGAGACAATGGCCATTATTGGCACTATCGAAGCCGCAGGGATTCCGTTGATATCCTGCGCTGCCGGAATCAAGATTACAGAACCGGTAAAGAAATGGGTCTTTAAGACAGCCCAGAATGATTCTCTGGCCGTGGAGCGTATTTATGATAACCTCAAGAAACGGAATATGAATAATGTTGCCATACTGACAGTATCCGACGGTTTCGGCGCGTCAGGCAGGGAACAGTTGAAGCTCCGCGCCAAAGATTACGGTATCACCATAGTATCTGATGAAGTCTACAGTCCCAACGATACAGACATGACAGCCCAGCTGGTTAAGATACGCGGCAGCAAGGCACAGGCTATTATTTGCTGGGGAACAAATCCGGGACCTGCCAAGGTTGCAAGAAACGCCAAGCAACTGGGGCTTAATCTGCCGCTCTATATGAGCCACGGCATTTCTTCGAAAAAATTTATAGAACTGGCCGGAAATGCAGCGGAAGGGATAACTCTCCCTTCGGGACGGGTTATTGTTGCAAATGTGCTTCCGAAATCTGACCAGCAGAAGAAGTCACTTCTTGCTTACGTAAATGATTACAAGAATCATTTCAAGGTAGAGGGGGATCATTTCGGGGGTCACGCATGGGATGCGGTTATGCTTCTCAAAGGTGCGATTGAACGTGGAGGCGATTCGCCTGCCGCCATTCGTAGTGAACTCGAAAATACCCGCAATTTTAAAGGTATCGGCGGTATATTCAACTTCGCTCCTCAAGACCACGCAGGCTTGACGAAGGACGCCTTCGTTCTTGTGACGATAAAGAACAAGGGGTGGATGCTGGTAAAGTAGCGCTTTCTATGCTGCATATCAGTCTTAATTCCTATGGAACTTTTTGAGCAGTTACTGCAATATACTCTGTCCGGTCTCTCTACAGGGGCAATTTACGCCCTCATCGGGCTTGGTTTTGCCATCATCTACAATTCCACGAGCATAATCAACTTTGCTCAGGGCGAGTTTGTGATGCTGGGCGGTATGCTGACCTTATTCTTCCACATCACTCTGGGGCTTTACCTTCCGCTCGCCGTTGTCCTTGCTGTTG
>JAPLHL010000157.1 GCA_026389655.1 Chloroflexota bacterium | reverse complement strand
CAATATGACATCTACTTGATAGTCTGCTTTAGTAAAATAGCCGGCGATCTCGGCGGCCTTGAACGCGGATATACTGCCGGTTACTCCCAGGACAATTGTTTTCACTTTAGCTGCCATGTGTGTGCCTCCTCAGCCCCGGTTCAATTCCCAAATCATGCGAAGGCCGACCAGGGTCAGGTCGGCGTTTACGATGTTGATTATATTGCTGGCATCAACGATCAATGTAGCCAGGCCTCCGGCGGCCACTACCTTGGCCTTCTCTTCGAGCTCCGACTGTATGCGGGACACAAGGCCTTCGATCAGACCGATATACCCGAAGACAATTCCGGATTGCATGGCTGCTATGGTATTCCTGCCGATGGCTTTCTTGGGCAGTGCCAGCTCGATCCTGGGCAGGACTGCGGTCCGGGTAAATAAGGCTTCCAAGGAGATAATGATGCCGGGAGCAATAGCGCCGCCTATGTACCTGCCGTCCTTGGAGACGACGTCCAGGGTCGTGGCGGTGCCCATATCAATCACGATGACAGGTCCGCCGTAGAGCTGGTGTGCTGCCACGGCGTTGACTATGCGGTCGGGTCCCACCTCCCGCGGGTTGTCCATGTCTATGCGTATGCCGGTCTTAACGCCTGCTTCCACGATCAGCGGCGATTTCTTGAGGTAGTGCATGCACACTTCGTAAAAAATGATAAGCAGCGGAGGGACCACACTGCAGATGACCACATCTTTTATCTGTTTGGCCGTAATGCCCTGCCTTTCCATGAGCGAAAGTATTAAATTCGCATATTCATCCGAAGTGCGGTGAATAGCGGTTGATACCCGCCAGGTTGTCTTGATCCTCTCCCCCTCGAATACCCCGAAGGTGATGTTGGTGTTGCCTATATCAATCGCTAATAACATAGTATTTCATTATTGCATAAATATGACCTGCAAATCATCCCCAGGGTACTGCCCTGTCATTGCGGGGGATGGAGTCCCGTGGCAATCTGCGGGCTTATTCAGTACCGGGCAGCGGACCACCACGTCGCTCCGCTCCTCGTGATGACATAATGGATAAAAAGGCGGATTACCCCTTCAATTTCTTGATGACCTTCGGAAGCGCCGGAAGCAGGTCGCTGGCGAGCATCCCGGTGTCGCCAATCTCGTCTTTCACCCATTCTCCTGCCCCGGCGTGCAGGTACACGCCCAGCGCAGCCGCATCGAACAGCGGCATACCCTGTATGGCCAGTCCTGCTATCGCCCCGGCCAGTACATCTCCCGTACCCGCCGATGCCAGCCCCGCATTGGCCGACCCGCTTATCCTGACCCTTCCTTCAGGTTCTGCGATGATTGTAAAAGCTCCCTTCAAAACAACTATCTTATGCCATTCGGCTGAGGCCTTCCTGGCGGTATCCAGGCGGTTGGCCTGGACCTCCTCGATAGATATACCCAGCAGCCGCGCCATTTCACCGGCATGCGGTGTGACGATCGTGCCGGGCGGCAGCTTTTTCCACCATCCGTGGGCCTCCGAGAGCACATTCAGCGCATCCGCATCCAGCACCAGCACGGGAGGTTTCTCCGGCAGGTTGAGCAGTATATGCTTTACGAACTCCTTAGTATTTTCATGCTGACCCAGCCCGCATCCCATCAGCATCACCCTGTAATACGGCAGGATACTCAATATGGCGGCGGACGCTTTATCTGAAAGTGTCCCTTTTTCAGATTCGGGCAGCGGCGCATAAGTCACCTCGGTCAACTTTGAAGCCAGGATGGGCTGAAGGCTTTTTGCCGTGGAAAGGGTTACCACGCCTGCCCCCACCCTCGCAGCTCCCATACAAGCCAGGTAGGCGGCGCCGATGTAGTTCTCCGACCCCACGACAGCCAGCATCCGGCCGAATGTCCCCTTGTTGGCGCTCATCGGCCGCGGCGGCAGGACTGATCTGGCCCAACGTTCCGTAATCAGCTCGGTCTTGATATCCCGGCTGAGCTCATCCGGTATACCTATATCTGCAATCACCACTTTACCCGCCCGCTCGGCGCCCGGGAAAGTATAAAGCCCCGGTTTGGGCAGGCCGAGCGTCACTGTCAGGTCAGCCTGCGGACAATTATGGTCGACTGTTCCCGTGTCGGCATTCAGCCCTGTTGGTATGTCTACGGCGATAATTGCCATGTGCGGCCTTTTTAGCTTCTCCTGGTTGAGCAGGCCCAGCACCTCTTTGAAATGTCCTTCAAGGGGCCGCGCCTGGCCCGTGCCCAGGATGCCGTCGATCACCACCCCGGCCGTGGACAGCAGGCTTTTAAGATTACTGTATATCGTATCTTTATCAAGGCGGATGATGGGCACATCATGCTCTTTCAGCTTTTTCAGGTTCCTGTCTGCCAGCGTGCGTCCGGACAGGAGGTAAACATTCACGTCTGCGCCCCATTCGTGCAGGTAACGGGCTGC
>JAPLHL010000019.1 GCA_026389655.1 Chloroflexota bacterium | reverse complement strand
TCTCCAAATGATTGCCGAGCTTAATCCCCATGAGCCGGGAATTTTATATTCTTACAAAAACGAAACGTGCCAGATGAATATCGTTTCACAACCCGAAGCAGCGGTACTGGAAAAAATAAATCAAATGATAGACGACCGAAGCGATCCGCTCAGTGCAATCATTAAAGGGGTAGAGGAAATGTGGGATGTGTCATTGTTAAAATTTACATTTGAGCTGACCAGCGGCTCTATTTACCACAATTTCTCAGAATTACATAACCAGGGGCGGTTTGCCCCGGATGAGCGTGGTATACCCAAGGACGCCCTGTCCAATATTGAGGAACTCTTCGATCTTACCCGGAAGGACCCCTCACGAGCTCCCGAACTTATTAGCGAACTGCACCGGTGGAACCTATGGGGCCAGTATCAGGACCGATTCCTTCAGCTATTCAAAAGGCAATAAGCTCCCCGGGCCTATCATACGCATATGATGTAACATAGTCCATTGACATTATCGTTAAACCGTTATATATTACGCGAGAGTATATATACTTGAATTAAGGGGCATACCGGGTTCCGGTAAATGAATCAACGGCGGTCGAATATTGAAATAATCAGCGATATGCTGAGAATTGGCGCGAATGGGGCGGGCAAAACCGAGATCATGTACAGCGCCAATATGAGCTATAGGCAAATACAAAAATATCTCAAGTTCATGATGGCACAGGGGTTAATAGATAAGGTGGAAATCGGCAATCCGTCAGTAGCTTATCAGGTTACAGAAAAGGGACACGGATTGAGACAAAGTATCGAGACGGTATTAGAGGTCCTGAACTTCAAGGAACCCGAGGAGAAATAAAATTGGAGGAGACGCGTATGGCAGAAAAGAGAATGCTTATTCTGGACACTGAAACAGTTCAGAAAATTGAAGAGAACCGTGGTGACATGAGCGTCTCTGATTTTATTAATTTCATCATAGACAGTCACTTTGAGCAGACCGCCGAACCGCACCAAATTGACCTGGTAACCAAAGAAGAGTTTCACCAATTTGAAGAAGGCATCAGGGATTTATTAAGGAGCTTCCTTGAATTCTTCCTCAGCTATGGCCTGGAACTTGGCAAACAGCCTACCGACGGCGAGCTGGACAAGTTAAGCCAGAAATTACAGGGACTCAGCAAAACCATCAAAGCCAAGAAATTATAATTGCAGTACAAGCCGAATTTGACCTGCTTACCACTCCCGAAAAGCCTTAATATTCGCATCCGATAGAATTATTTTCTAGAACATAATCCCTTCCAAATTCACATCAATCGTGCCATAGTATTACGTGGGAACTCCTACCTATAGGCATCAACGTTATAAACGGATATTTCGTTGATGATGTGGAGATAATCACTTAATTACTGATTAAAATGGGAGATACCTGAACAAATGATACATATGCAACTGAAAAACAAGATATTTATGAAAATAGATGAACTTGGACCCGTAAGATTCTATCTTATTGATGGTGGAGATAGTGCGGCAGATGCGATATATAGAGCAAGATTTGAACTATATGCTAAGGAAGGTAAGTATATTGCCGATAATGGGATAGATTTTCATATAGACAAAAATATGGTTTATGATGTTTTTGATCCAATTTCTTTTCATCTAGTTGCAGTAAATGAAAAAGATGAAGTTTTTTGTGCTATGCGAATAGTCCCATATAATAAAGAGTTTGGGTTGCCAATGGAAAACAGGTATTCTGATGAAATGATTTATAGTAACCCTGGTTTCAATTTAACTCATTATATAGAAAATTCCGGTATTGCTTCAGAAAACATAGCAGAGTTTGGCAGATTTTTCAGGCTTAGCAATAGAAAGAACGTAGATACGAAATATGATCCGGTTAGCATGCTTATGTGGAAGAATGCCGCGCAACTTACAAAAAGCGAAATAGGTGGCTTAAAAATCGTAAATCTCGCATTTGCCTGTGCCGCTCCAAGCCTTGCAAAGCTGTATGGCAAATTTGGTATGGGCAGGGTACCCGATTCATCTGGCAATTTTATAAATTACAAATTCCCTGTGCCGACAAAACTAGATACAAGCAGTGGTCAAACAACAATAGAATATTTGGAATTAATACCACTTGTGCTATCAAGAAAAAATGTTTTAGAACGAATAAGGAACGGCGAATGGGAAGCATCTGATCTGACCAGACCAAAGATTGACAGAAAATTATTAGAGTACATGTCTCCAGAAGAATTCGGATTGAGTCAAGATGAACTTAACAAGCAAAAATCAGATTTGGCGGATTTATATAAAATGCTTTATGGCGAAGATGAACAGAGAACACCGGATGAAAACTTGATCATCTCTAGAAAATAATTATACCTAACAACAAATAAAATAATAATATACTTTCCTTCTAAGACAATGCCAGGGAAGCGCAGCAGGCCAAACCGAATATAACCTGCTTACTACTCCTGCAACGCCCTAATCTTCGCATCCGATAGAATTATTTTCTAGAATACAATCCCTTCCAAATTCGCATCAATCGTGCCATAGTATATCGAAGCCTAATAGCGGGAGGTGTACTATGCCTACAGTCAAAGAACTAATGCACGCGGGGCGAAAGGATGAACTATGGCAGATGTGCTGTGGTTTTCTGGACCTTAATATCGAACAATTCATGTCTATCCAAAAGAGACTTCTACTTGAACAGATCGAGTTGCTCAATAGGTCGGTAATTGGCAGGAAAATATTCGGGACAACAATTCCGCAGGATGTGGAAGAGTTCAGGAAACGTGCACCGCTAACTACCTATCAGAATTATTGCCCTGAACTAAGTGAGAAAAGAGAAGATGCTCTGCCAGCTAAGCCGATACTATGGCAACATACTTCCGGAAGGTCTAATGAATTTCCCTTTAAATGGGAAAGTATCAAGTGGATGCCTGTAACTGCAGCTATGTGCAGTGAATTTGGCAAAATAGGAGGAGCAACTAGCCTCCTCGCCAGTTGCAAAAGGAGAGGGGATGCCTCTGCATTGAAAAAGGGAGCTAAATTCATTTATGCAGTTGCCCCCAGACCTTATACCTCCGGAACATATGCATTCGTGGCCACCGAGGAATTGGATGGAGTAAGCCTTCCAACGCTGGAGCAGGCCGAAAAAATGGAATTTGAAGACAGGATAGCCATTAGCTTTAAACAGGCTTTATCAAAAGGATTTGACTATTATTTTGGGATCACTGTTGCACTGGTTACCATTGGAGAAAGAATGGGAGACCAGATGAGTTCCGTAAAATTCAAAACATTATTGTCACAACCCTCAGCGCTTTTCCGCGTAGTCAGGGGCTTAATTAAAAGTAAGCTGGCAAAACGCAAATTATTGCCAAAAGACTTATGGGATATCAAGGGCATTATGGGAAGCGGCACGGATGCAACTATTTTCGGGCAATTAATCAAAGATACATGGGGAAAGTATCCTCTTAACGTATATGGCAGCACAGAAGCCGGGATAGTTGGCGTACAGACATGGGATTTCGGGACCATGAGTTTTTATCCCAGCCTCGATTTTTTTGAATTTATACCTGAGCCCGAGTACCTGAAATGGCAGTCAGATAATTCGTATAATCTAAAGACGGTCCTTCTGGATGAAGTTAAAGCGGGAGAAAAATACGAACTGGTGATCACTAACTTCCACGGCGGGCCGTTAATCAGATACCGCACAGGAGACATTCTGAAAATTTCCAGTCTGCGAAACGATAAGTTAAATATTAATACGCCGCAAATGGAATTTGACGGCAGAATAGATGATGTACTGGATATTGGCGGATTCATCAGGCTTACCGAAAAAGTCATATGGCAGGCCATAAGCAATACCGGAGTTCCTTGTGTTGAGTGGACAGCACGCAGAGAAGCGAGAGGCAAAGGGCATGTGCTCCACCTTTATATGGAGCTAAAGGACAGTTGCACAAGCGATGTGAAGCAGATAGCCGTCAAGGTATACGAAGAGTTGAAGAAAATGGATGAAGGTTTCATGTACGGCGACATCGAAAGCATACTGAACACAATGCCTGTAGAAGTTTCTACACTCCCTAAAGGAGCTTTCGCTAATTATATGTCAATGAGGCGAGCTCAGGGTGCGGATCTGGCCCATTTAAAACCGAAGCACATAAATATTTCGGAAAAGGAAATTGGGATTTTGCAGGGCGCAGCACCGGAAAAAATCAAGGTAGAAAAGGTCTCTATCGGCGCTCCCGTAGCCAGGTAACTCAACACCAATCCGTGAAAATAATAAGGGCAGCCTCTATGAGGCTGCCCTTATTTGAGCCATTTGGGTGCATTTTTTGAGCCAATAGGCTACTTTAGTACTACTTCAGCCTTAAAAACGCTTAATTCCCTTGACTTTTAATTTACACGCCCAGATAATGACATCAGGTATGAATACACATTCTTTAATACCCCTAATTGCAGTCTTGGCATATATACCCCTGCTCATCGTTGTCCTGAACAACCGTCCATGGCAGCGGCAGAAGACGATCTTCGCGATATTCCTGCTTTCGATGATGATCTGGAGTTTCGGGGACTTCGTCTTTAGAAGTGACTTTTTAATTAGTGAGAAAATTTATATAGCCAAAGCTACTCTCTGTATCATGGCGTTAGGAGTTACCCAACTGCACTATTTTCTTCGGACTTACTATGAATCTGAGGTTCCCCGGTTTCCGCTCGCCTATGTATTGATGGGCGTCTCATTTATCGTGATCATTGCATTTATCCCTCAAGATGTAGTAGTTGATGATTATGTCAGGCCAATATACGGAATCTGGGTGTATCCCTTTTTAATCGCTGCATTTGGTATGCTTGTACGAGACGTGTATATACTGTTACGCAGGCTCAAGATTATAGCTGATCCAGTTTTACACAACCAAATAATTTATCTAGCTATATCCGTGGTAGCAAATCTTGTTATGTCATTAGTGTCCATAACCAAATTCGGGCTTGAGTTCCCAATCTCACATGTTGGGAACTTCTTAAACGCAGTTATAATGACCTACGCGGTATTCAAGCACCGGTTGCTCGATCTCAGATTAGTCCTGCGGCGCGGCTTGACTATGTTATCTATGATAGCATCCGGTGTAGTTATCTACCTTGCTATCTACGTCATCGGGCATTTCCTTTTCAACATCGATTTGGAAAGTCTCAATGCCCTGCTGGGAGTCGGCGTAGCGCTCCTGGTGGCATTTATTATTTTACAAATGAGAGGTATCATAACCAGCCAGATAGACAAGCTGTTTTACCGGGAGAGCTATGTATACCGCCAGGAACTTAATGATTTTGCACGTCACAGGATTAAGGGCGTTTTAAACTTAGATGAATTCGGCAATGAATTGCTCACGTTATTTTGCGGAGCCATCCGGTGCAAACGGGTCTATCTGATGCTCCCCCAGCAAAATACTGGAGATTTTAATATACGTTTCGCAGCGCCGTCAAAAGAAGACAGGCCTTCTATCGTTATTAAAAACGATAGCCCTATCATACAATGGCTCAAGAAGGAAAATACCTATTTGCCCAAAGAGAAACTCGATATCGAGCCTGAGTTCAAAGGCCTATGGAAGGAAGAACGGGAGAACATTTCTCAGTTAAGTATCCAGTTGTTTCTGCCGATTATAAGTCGCGGTAACATGGTTGGACTTCTGGCTCTCGGCGAAAAACAGAACAAAGGCAGGTATACGCTTGATGACGTCCATTTCTCCGAGAGTATTATTAATAACATAGCTACAAGCCTTGAAAAGGAATACCTCCAGGACCAATTAAGAAAAAGGGAGCAGGAACTATCGCTCCTTAACCAGTTGGCTGGAGTCATATCATCCAGCCTCAACATCCAGGAAGTTTACGATGCCTTTGTGAAAGAACTAAAAGAGGTGGTGCAGGTCAACTACACAGCCATAGCATTGATCGAAGGCAACCAGATCTATTTTGCCGCCATATCCAGCGAAGTCGGCTCGGCATGGCATACCGGGCAAAAAATCCCGTTAGCCAACACCGCTACGGAATGGGTCTCACTTAATAAGAGACTATATTATGAAACGGACCTGTCCAACAACAAAAGGTTCTGGACCAGCGCCGAATATTTGAAGCGCGGCATCCAGTCCGTATTATATCTGCCCCTTATTAATAAAGGCGATGTGATCGGAATTCTTATCCTGGGCAGCAAAAAGCCCGGTGCCTACGGCCCGGAGCAAGTAATTCTGCTGGAGCACCTGGCATCACAGATCGCTGCTCCTATTGAAAATAGCAGGCTGTTTACTAAAGCTGAGGAAGTAGCACGTGTTGACGGCATTACTCAGTTGTTCAACCGGAGGCACTTCGACGAGAGGATGAAAGAGGAAATCGACCGGCACGCAAGATACGGAGACATTCTTTCCATCCTTCTGCTCGACCTGGATAATTTTAAGAAATATAACGATACGTTCGGCCACCTGGCCGGGGACCGGCTGCTGGTACACGCGTCAGAGCTGATCCAAAGCGCTATCCGGTCTTCGGACCTGGCTTTCAGGTATGGAGGTGATGAGTTTGCGGTCATCCTTCCGAATTCTTCCACTATGGATGCATTTAATGTTGCTGAAAGAATACGCGAACGAGTGGCTTTCGAAATGGCCAGCAGGCAAATCGACGTAACTGTGAGTGCCGGAGTAGCATCATGGCCCGGGGACGGGGCAACGCTGGATGAACTCTGCTATGCGGCAGACATGGCGCTTTACTACGCCAAACGCACGGGGCAGAACCGGACATCAATTGCCTCTCGAACACTATTCTCGCTCAACGAGCCATCTGTGAGCATTAACATTGAAGCTGAGGTGCTAAGCACTATATATGCGCTGGCAGCTACGCTTGAAGCCCGTGACAAATACACCTACGGTCACTCTCGGCGTGTCAGCAGGTATGCTGTCGCTACAGCTGAAGCTCTGAACCTGGCCCCTGAGCAAGTGGCTGTGATCAGCGCCGCAGCGCTCCTGCACGACATAGGCAAGGTTGGAATTCCCGATCATGTGCTAAACAAGGAAGGTAAACTGCTGGATGAAGAATGGGAATTGCTCAAACAGCATCCCCGTCTATCAGCAACAATCGTTGGGCATGTTCCAAGCCTGGCAGCTTGCCTGGCAGCGGTCAGGCACCATCATGAAAGATGGGATGGCAATGGTTATCCATCCGGGCTGAAAGGAGAGGCCATACCTATAGAGGCACGTATACTTACAGTTACGGACGCATTTGAAGCGATGATCTCCGAGCGGCCTTACCGTAAGGCGCTGACATTCAAGCAGGCAGTTACCGAACTGGATAAGTGCTCAGGCACCCAATTCGACCCCAGAGTAGTCCAGGCATTCATACCGATCGCTCTTTCCACCGGGCCGGATGATCTGGAACTGGAAATGCTGAAAAATCGCCAGACCCAGGATTAATCAGCCTTTACCAGCAGGCAAATATTGCGGGAAAAGTACTTGAGTTTCTTTTTATATCCGCTTTCGGGGTATGCCTTGAGCACTTTAAATCCCGCCAACTTCAGTTGATGTTCTATTTCAGGGTACGTAAAAAGATAATAGTAGCGCATTATCTCTCCGGCATTAATCTTCCAGGGTACCATAACTTCTTTTCCCTTGTTCCAGAATTCCCGTTGCCAGCGGTTCCAGACCGTAATAAAGGTTTCGGCGCCCGGTTTCAGCACCCTTCTCAGTTCCCTGAATGCCATGCTGCGTTCTTCCTTTCCCCTGATATGATGATAGGCAGCAACTGATACGGCGCAATCAAACACACTGTCTTTAAACGGCAGGCAAACGGCATCCGCAACTAGTAGCCTCACATCCAATTCGAATGTGCCCGCATATTTTACTGCCATGTTGATCATTGGCCCGGATGAGTCCAGCCCCCATAATTCAAATTGGTCTTTAAACGGAAGAAAATCAGGACCGTGGGCACACCCCACATTCAGTAACTTACCGCTTCTCCAGCGTGAAGCCATTTCCTCCAATTCAGGTTTGAAGCGCGTCCAGTGCCGCAGCCTGTACCAACTCTCGGCTATCTCATCATAACTGTTCACATGTATCTCTTTTGTGATCGTTTATGCAATTTGCTAAACTTGCAACGTAAATCAAATATAACATAATCCTTCCCCTTAATCACAGCATGAGAAAAACATCTAGAACAATATCCGGCGTCACTCCGGTAGCGGTCATGGCACAACCGGGCCCCTGCCCCGGCTCCTGTGTCTTCTGCCCAACTTATGCAGAGGCGCCCAAGAGCTACACTCCTGAATCGCCGGCGGTACTACGGGCAATCGCCAGTAAATTCGATCCCTATGAACAGACCGAACTGCGCCTGAAAATTCTTAAGAAGATGGGGCACCCTGACGATAAGATCGAGTTGATTATCATGGGAGGAACATTCCTGGCCTGCCCCGAGGAGTACCAGTACAGCTTTATCAAGTCTTGCTATGACGCACTTAACGGCTGCATCTCGGGCAGCCTGGATGAAGCAAAACGGATGAACGAGGCCGCCACGCACAGGTGCGTTGGGCTCTGTATCGAGACACGCCCCGACTGGTGCGGCGAACAAGAGATAAGAAGGATGCTGGATTTCGGCACAACCCGCGTGGAACTCGGCGTGCAGGCGCTGGATGACGATATTTACCGGCTCGTTCGCAGGGGGCACACTGTTGAAGAGGTTATAAAGGCCACAAGGTTGCTCAAGAAATACGGCCTGAAGGTATATTACCACTGGATGCCCGGCCTGCCGGGTTCAACTCCTGCTCACGATCTTGCCATGACCCGCCGCCTTTTCGAAGATGATAAGTTCAAGCCGGATGGGCTAAAGCTCTACCCTACACTGGTCGTATCTCATACGGAACTCGAAACATGGCATAAGGAAGGCAAATATGTGCCTTACACAATGGAGGAAACAGTCAAGCTTTTAATCGACATGAAATTACTGGTCCCAAAATATGTTCGGATTTCCCGCGTGATGCGCGATATACCTACCAAGTTCATTCTTGCGGGTTGCAATGACCTTGCCCTGCGGTCATCGGTACAGCAGTCAATGAAAACAAAAGATATTCGATGCCAGTGCATACGATGCCGCGAGTACGGGCACCGTCAGAGGGGCAAATGGGAAATCGGGGAGGCGGCGCTTACCCGGTATGAATATGACGCGTCGGGTGGAAAAGAGATTTTCTTATCCTGTGAAGATGCCGGCGGCACTCTGTTTGGCCTTCTGCGGTTGCGTATAAACACCGGCGGTGGAGATATCTACCCCGCCATGATACGTGAAATCCACGTTTTCGGGGCAGCCGTTCCCATCGGGGGGCAGAACGACCAGGCGGCGCAACATAAGGGCCTGGGCGGCTTGCTGCTCAAGGAGGCGGAGAGGATTTCACGTGAAGAGTATTCCGCAGGTAAAATCGCCGTCATCAGCGGCGTAGGGGCAAGGGATTACTTCAGGGCTGAGGGTTATCAACTGGAGAACGCCTACATGGTCAAAGACCTTTAACCGGCGATGCAGATGACAGCTGAGATAACTTGAAAATATGAGGCCGGGGCTATCCAGCAACACTACAGCCTCAATGGATATGTCCGGCATCCACTGAACCAGTACATGCTCTTGACAATCTTCTTTTATCTGTGATATAAATCTTACGCATTAGGAAACTTGATAGTTTTACGCAGCGGTATTTGTCTTTAACTTACGGTCTTATGATCTGCGGTAGCATGTGCAATGGAAGTCAGGCGGTGGACAATTAAGATCATGATGCACTATATAAATCAATTTAGTGGAGGTTGATATGAACGATCCATATGCCAGCAAACCATGGTTGAAATTCTATGATAAACACGTTCCCGCGAAGATCAACTATCCGAATATGTCATATCCTGAGATGTACCGTCAGAACTTTCCCAAGTTTAAAGACATGGTTGCTATATATTATGCAGGTAAAGCAATATCTTTCCCTGAACTCGAAAGTATGTCCAATCAGTTTGCCAACTTTCTAATAAAGCAGGGGCTTAAGCCGGGCGACGTAGTCGGGGTTAATTTACCAAATGTCCCAGCCTACTATATTGCCATTTTAGGCACGCTTAAAGCGGGGTGCGTTCTCTCGGGTGTGAGCCCTTTACTCACACAACGGGAACTGGAGTATCAATTGAACAACTCGGGCGCCAAAGTTCTGGTGGCAATTGATCTGCTCTGGGGTAATGTCGGTGCTGTAATCGCCAAAACCGGCGTAAAGGCCGTAGCCATGGTCGGAATAGCGGATTTCCTGCCTGCTGACAAACCTGCCGCCCCCGGCGCCCTTCCCTCTGTACCGGGAATAGCCATAAATCATTTCTTGGGGATTCTAAAAGAGATGCCTGATACGGATCCGAAGGTAAAGATAAGTCCGGATGCCCCGGCCCTGATGCAATATACAGGAGGAACTACCGGGCCATCCAAAGGCGCCTTATTGACGCACAAAAACATGGTGGATCACATCACTCAACTGGTAGTATGGCTCGACTATAAAATGGGAAAAGATGTGATATTATCTGCCTTCCCCCTGTTTCACCAGGCCGGTCTGGGCACCAGCATGTGGAGTATGGCATTCGGTCAGACCCAGATAGCTGTAGCCAACCCGCGGGACCTGGCAGGCCTGATCAATTTGGCAAAGACATACAAACCAACCGCCTTTTGCAATGTTCCAACAATCTACATTGAACTGGGAAAGCAGCCGGCCTTCAAAGAATTAGACTTCTCAAATGTCAAGTATTTTCTCAGTGGGGCTGCCCCGTTCCCACCGGAATATATTAAGGATTTCGAGGTAATTGTGGGCGCAGGAAAAGTATGTGAAGGGCTGGGTATGACGGAAACCAGTCCTCTTACATTAGTGGAACCTTGCTACGGTAAGAAGAAACCAGGATCAGTTGGCCTTCCGTTCCCGAATGTTGAAGTCAAGGTAATTGATCCTGTGACCAAGGAAATTGTGCCGATCGGAGAATCAGGTGAATTCGTAGCCAAAGGTCCGCAGGTATTCACACTGGGCTATCACAACATGCCCGAAGAGACGGCCAATACACTGAAAGATGGATGGATCTATACCGGAGATGTTGTACGTATGGACGAAGACGGCTACTTTTGGGTCGTGGATAGGCTCAAGGACATGGTAAACGTATCGGGTTACAAAGTTTTCACTCGGGAACTCGACGATATTATTTCTGAACATCCGTCTGTTGCTATGGCTGCCACTATTGGGGTGCCGGATCCCAAGCGTCCGGGGTCCCAGATGGTTGCCACTGCGGTGGTACTGAAACCCGGCGTAGAAAAAAGCGAAGCCACCAGGACCAGCATACTCGACTTCATAAGAGAGAGAGAAGCCGCGTATAAGGTCCCCAAGAGAATTGAATTTATGGACCAGCTTCCTCTAAGCGCAGTTGGAAAGATACTTAAACGCGAATTGCGCGATATAATGATTCCGAAGGCCTGAAACGATCTGCTTACAAACGTATAGGTCAAACGAAAATAATTGAAAGAGCATGTGAGGTTGCTAAGAATTCTGATATAGCACGTTATCAGCTTCCCGCACCGTCACAGTCAACAGCGGCAGCAATACCCCCGTCGCCTTCACCGTCACCCGCAACGAGCCGGGCACTTACAGCGTTTACGTCGGCGGGGCTAGCGCAGGCAGCTTCACCGTGGACCAGTTCGCCGATCCCAACATTATCCTGTACATCAGCGGTGCGCTGCTTATCTTCGCCTTTATAATAGGGCTCCTCTTCATACTGAGGAGAAGGCAGACACAGTAAGACTATCCTGAGATAATTTGAAACTACAAGGCCGGGGCGAGATAGCCCCGGCCTTTCTTATTCCAGTCAAAACAATTTGCCTTTTAATCATATAAATGACAGGCCACAAAGTGACCGGGTGTGTGTTCCTTAAAGGGCGGCTCTACCTGTGAACAGATGTCCATTACCCTGTGACAGCGGGTATGGAAACGGCAGCCGGAGGGCATCCTGAGCGGTGACGGCACATCACCCTTGATAATTATCCTCTCTTTGCCGCTGGGGCGGAGACTGGCGATGGCGGACAGCAGCGCCTCGGTATATGGCAGCAGGGGATTGCGGAAGAATTCGTTTTTCTCCGCCACCTCCATAATCTTGCCCAGGTACATGACGCCCACACGATCAGATATATACTTGACTATCGACAGGTCATGGCTTACAAACATGTATGCCAGCCCATCCCTTTCCTTGATATCCATCATCAAATTAAGTATCTGGGCCTGCACTGAAACATCGAGGGCGCTCACAGGCTCGTCCGCTATGATCAACTGCGGGTTCATGGCAAGGGCCCTTGCAATGCCCACCCTTTGCCTCATACCGCCGCTGAACTCGTGGGGATATCTCTCCCCAAATTCAGCTTCAAGCCCCACTTTCTGCATAAGGCCGGCCACACGCTCAGAACG
>JAPLHL010000252.1 GCA_026389655.1 Chloroflexota bacterium | reverse complement strand
GGCGGCAAATCCAAAAATTCTTATTTTGGATGAACCTACGACTGGTATGAACCATGAAGAAGCTATGTTTATCGTTGACATTGTCAAAAAAATAAATAGCCTCGGGGTATCAGTAATATTGGTCGAGCATAATATGAAAGTGATGATGAATCTATCTACCAGGGTCGTAGTCCTGAACTTTGGCAATAAAATTGCCGATGGTGATCCGCGTGAGATTATGAATAAGCCCGAGGTGGTTGATGCCTATCTCGGTGTGGAGACCATATAACTATGCTCAAAATCAAAAATATCTGGGTGAAATATGGGGCGATCGCAGCGGTCAGGGATCTATCCATGACAATCGGTCAGGGCGATTTTGTGACCGTCCTGGGATCCAATGGCGCTGGTAAGTCATCAACTATAAATGCTATCAGTGGAAGGGTGCGGAAAGAGAAAGAGAAGTCGTTGGAATTCTTTCCGATACTGAAGGAAAAGCTCCACGAGAAAGCCCGGTCGCTTTCCGGCGGACAACAACAGATGGTGGCTATTGCCAGGGGCCTGATGGCATGTCCGGAAATACTCATGTTTGATGAACCTTCTTTGGGTCTGAGCCCGATTATTCGCCAACAGCTGGCACAAAAAATCAGGGAAATACACCAGGAAGGCACAACTATCATCCTGGTGGAGCAGAATGCCCGCCTGGGATTGATGATTGCATCATATGGATATGTGTTGGAAAACGGCGAACTTTCAATGCAAGGCCGCACAGATGATCTTATGCGTGACGAAAATGTCAAGAAGGCTTATTTAGGAGTCTAAAAAGATAGTAGCGTTTGACGTAGGTAAAAATGGAAGTGATCAATGAAAAACCACGGAAAATAGGCAAATTGCAGCGGAATGATATCTGTGAAACGTGCGTTACAGGTATCCCAAATCGATCGATTTCAGTGGCCAACCTTTGCGCAAAATGGAGTTGGCAAAAAATTCAATAAGGAGGTGAAGAAGAATAACGACAGGTAGTGATGATGATACATCAACTGTGAAGGATAGTTCCGAGAGCTCTTTCTGACACAAAGAGCCGGATCGAATAATGCAACTGGCAATTGATTGTCTTAGCCGCGACATTACTAAATATGCGCGGCAATAAGGAGAAACATGGATTTTGAATTCACAGAAGCACAAAAAATGCTTCGGGCCACAATCAGGGAGTTCGTGGAAAAAGAGCTGCCCAAGGACTTCGTCCGGAAATGGGATTCCGACCCGAACATGACCTGGCTGCCGGAGGAAATACACCGGAAAGCGGTAGCCCTGGGTTTCACCGCCATGCATGTACCCGTTGAGTACGGCGGCATGGGTGGTGACCTGATAGATGATGTGATACTGTCGGAGGAGGTCAGCCGGCGTTCTGCCGCGGCGTCTTTTGGGCTTCACAGTGGCATGTTTGTAAGACTGATACACACCTATGGCAATGAAAAACAAAAGAATGAATACCTTCCGAAACTGGCCAAAGGGCAAACAGGTTTTTGCATCGGTTTGACCGAACCTGGCGGTGGAACGGATCTTCTTGGCGCCCTTAAGACAACTGCTGTTCCTGACGGCGACGATTTTATCGTCAATGGGCAGAAGACCTATATCACCGGCGCTCATATCTCGCCTTTCACGTGCGCCCTTGTTATTACGGATAAAGATGCGCCGAAGAAAAGCAAGGCGACGTCTCTACTGTTCATCGACCTGAAAAGCCCGGGCGTCGACATCCGACCTTTGCATAAGATCAGCATGCATGGAGCGGGATCCAATGAAGTTTATTTCACGGATGTCAAGGTCCCGAAGGCCAATCTGCTGGGTGAACTGAATAAGGGATTCTCCCAGCTTACGACCCTGCTCAATCCGGAGCGTATCCTGTGCGCTGCAGACACCGTGGGTATTGCGCAGGGAGCGTATGAGGAAGCGCTGGAGTATGCCAAGACCAGGACGGCATTTGGCAAGCCAATTGGTCAATTCCAGGTGTTGCAGCACTGGCTGGCTGATATGTGGATAGAGATCGAACTTAGCCGCCTCATTACGTATAAGGCAGCTTGGCAGTTTTCCAACAACGAACCCTGTTGGATGGAGGCCGCTGCAGCCAAAACGTTTGCTGCCGATACCGCGGTGAAAGTCACTACCAATGCTATGGAGATATTCGCCGGTTCGGGTCTTATGGTGGAAACGGACATCCAGCGGTATTTCCGCGACGCCCGACAGTTTGTGTTCGCCCCTATCAGCAACGAAATGGCTCGCAACTTCATAGGGGAACTGATGGGCCTGCCACGGTCATTTTAGCCCAGCAAGCGGATCGAAATAATACTTAAAGGAGTTAGTCAATTGGCTAAGAAAGACTACAAGTTCATTCTCTATGAGAAGAAGGACCACATTGCCAAAATTGTCTTCAACAATGTGGAGAGGCGGAATGCCATGTCGGCGCAGATGCTCAGTGAACTTTACGAGTGCTTATTGGATTCCCAGGCGGACAAAGAGATCAGGGTAATCATATTGACCGGCGCCGGAGATAAGGCATTTTCTTCCGGGCAGGATTTTGCTCTGCCGTTCGAGGGCGTAGGCACATCAGTGGGTACCTACAACTACCTGCGCAATGTCTGCTACGAATCACACCGCCTGATGGAGCGTATGGAGAAGCCGATTATCGCGGCGGTCAATGGCTTCTGCTATGCAGGCGGTATGGAGTATGCACTGGCCTGCGATTTCATCATCGCTTCGGATAACGCCATGTTCGGTATAACCGAGGTGGGGCTTGGTATTCTTCCAGGTTCCGGTGGCATAGTGCGTTATGCCAGGTCGATGCCAACCAGGAAAGCCAAGGAATTGCTCCTGACGGCGGGCCGCATGACTGCGCAGGAAGCGTATGAGCTTGGACTGGTGAATAAAGTGGTGCCATTCAGTCAACTAGAGGAGACAGTCATGGCTATCGCAGAAAAAATAGCCAATGAGTCTCCGTTTGCTGTCAGGATGGCAAAGATGGTATTCAACAACTGCCTTGAGATCACTGATATTGACGCTGCATTGGCCTTGGAAAGGTCTGCCGGCAGTATGCTAGCTGGAACAGAGGATGCCACGGAAGGCCCGATGGCCTTCATGGAAAAGCGACCTCCTGTCTGGAAAAACAAATAGGAAAGTCGGATGCAAACGGAAAAATAATCACAAATAAAGGAAGATTAAAAATGAGCAAAGGCAAGATAGCAATTGTAGGTATAGGTGAGGTACCAACCGGCTGGTATCCGGAAAGGCCTGAATGGGATATTATCTACGATTCGTGCATGCAGGCTGTCACCGATGCCGGTATAAATAAGAATGAAATTGAAGGGGTTATATGCTCCCCGGCCGTCGGTCAACCTAAACTTGACTCTGAGCTGGTCTTCGGCAAGCTACCCGAGGAATTGGGGCTGAAAGGATGCAAGGACATAGTATCTGTGAATGGCGGAGGATCTACGTCCGCTAACCTGCTCAGGATGGCTGAGCACTGGATAACGACTGGCATAGCCAAAATAGTGCTTATTATGCATGCCTCGAAATATTCCAGCATTGATCCAAATGTAGTGATTCATACTTTTGCAACTGCTGGCATGTCCATGGAATGGGAGTATCCTTTTGGTACCACGTACAATGGAATGATCGCAATGCTCACCGAACGTTTTATGGACAAAAATGGCGTGACTGCTGAAGAGATGGCATCGATCCCCGTATCCTTCAGGAAGTGGGCGGAGCTTGACACAAATGCCATGTTCCGCAAGCCCTTAACAGTACAAGAAGTATTATCTTCACGCATGGCAAGCACGCCTTTACATGCCAAGGAGTGCAACATGCTGGCGGACGGTGGTGGAGCGCTTATTGTAACATCACCTGAGATAGCTAGAAAGATCTGTAAGACACCAGTTTATAAACTGGGAGAAGGTTCACGTTATTGCCAGGCAACGGTAACTCAACGACCAGAGGAATTAATGGCAACGCAAGTCAAGGGAGCTGCTCAAGACGCATTCAGAGAAGCTGGTCTCACAGTTAAAGATATGGATATTTTGGAATTGTACTGTGCTTATCCGATTACTATGCCATACCTGCTTGTTGCATTGGACGTGTGTAAGAACGGCAAAGAAGCCATGAAATTCATTGCGGAAGGCAACACCTGGCCCGGTGGCAAGCTTCCGTGCAGCACTATTGGCGACGCACTCTCTAGAGGACACACTGGTTCAGGCGTGGGTTTTGCCTACCTAGTAGAAACTGCCCGGCAGCTAATGGGCAAGGCAGGAGAACGACAGGTCAAGAACTGCAAACACGTGCTAATGAATTGTTCGGGCGGATCAGGCATGAACCAGATTATTGAGATCTTTGGGAGGAATCTGAAATGACCGCATATACCAAACCATTACCAGAAATGACACCATGGAGCAAGAAATTTTGGGAAAGCACAAAGCTGCATAAGCTTTCCATGCAGCGGTGCAATAACTGTGGCAAGCTGATTTTCTATCCGAGAAAAGCCTGCCCTGAATGCTGGTCGTTAGATCTTGGTTGGCAAGAAGTCAGCGGTAAAGCCAAATTAAATGCATTTACGGTTACCATGGCCGGCGTCGAACCGGTGTTCGCTCCCGATCTCCCTTATGTGCTTGCGTTGGTCGATCTCGCAGAAGGGGTAACCATGATGAGTAACATAGTGGACTGCAAGCCCGAGGACCTGAAGCCAGGGATGGATCTTGAAGTCACTTTCCGGGATTGCACGGATAATATAAGCTTGCCTCTCTTTCGTCCTGCTTAGTCCCGGAGATTGACGTATCCTGATTCACTTCTGGTTTGATGAAACTCAGGCATTAATTAATTGTTGAATGAATAGGAGGTTTATTATGGCAAAAGCACAGTCAGTACAAGATGATTACTTTAAAATTGACCCTGAGGCCCATCTCATTGGAGACATGGAACCGATAAACCATTATCCCGGCGTCAAAATGTGGTGGAAGGCAATCGAAAATATTACCTCTCCCCTTATTTTTGGGCTTCCGCCGGCCGAAATGGCATTTCTCGAACCTTGGGAGATACAGAAAAACGCTGATCCGGCCAGCTTGCTCCGTTCAATGGACAAATATGGTGTGGACGTTGCCTGCCTCTTGCCTGAATCGATGATGGATACGACCGGTTATAGCAGCCGGTGGATGACCAATGGAGATATGGGCAAGATTGTGGAATCAAACCCGGACAGGTTCGTGTATGAGCCAAATATATCGCCCATAAAACAACGGGGAGTTAAGCCCGCTATTTGGGACCTGGAATACTGGGTAAAGGAAAAAAACGCCAAAATATTTAAGTACTATCCCCCTGAAGACACTTATATTAATGATCCTGATCTCTGGCCTTTCTATAAGAGGGCGGAGGAACTCGGAATTGTGCTCGATATCCACACCGGTTTTTGCTGGGTGCCGCCGGGAAAGAGTAAATATGCGCTGCCGATCCAGCTTGATGATGTAGCGCGTGATTTCCCTGGCTTGAAAATTGTCGCCTTCCATATGGGTTATCCTTATTGTGACGACCTGAACATGGTAGCCATGGGACATCCGAATGTATATCCCTGTCTATCTCTATTGATCCCCTGGGCTAAGTCACAGCCGCGGAAATTCGCCAGGATAATTGGTGAAGCGCTGCGTTGGGTTGGTCCGGACAGGATCATATGGGGCACTGACTATGCCGGATTCTCGTCTCAGATGGGTTTTGCGGTAAAAGGCCTGAATGAATTCCAGATTCCCGAAGATATGCAGAGGGGCTATGGCTATCCTGCTATCACTGATGAAATGCGACGGAAAATATTTGGTCTTAATCTGGCACGTCTTATGGGCATAGAGCCAAAGCGGCGAATAAAAGGGGAATAACAATATTTCCAAGATGTTGGGTAGTGCATCAATTTGATGCACTACCCAACATCCCGTCTACCTCAGCAAGGACCTAATTGCGCTGATTCTGGAATTTATGCTAGAGTGGTCTCGATCAAAGTAATATTTGACAACATTCCAGCTACCTCTTGAGGGCCAAATATTTGAGTGACAGAGTGGCAGACAATGGCGAGAAATGAAGGAATTGCCAACCAAAGACGTAACCTGTTAAAGGAACCACCCTGCCTATTTCAACGTCTTTGCCCTAATGATACTGTTTTGATCAAAGCGCCCAGGGGACGGACTATCTTCTTGCGAGATCAGAATGTGGCGTTTATTCAGCATCTGCACAAAGGTGTGGTAGGGGTGATCAACACGACCAAAGATGGGCACGAGATATTAAGCGCTTTGATATTGCCCGATCAATTCATTGGCGTTGCTGGTTTTGTCAGGATGTATGATAGCCGACTTACTATTCATCTAGCTGAAGCGCGTGCTTTGACACCCGTTACCTATTGCAGGATCAGGCGTGAAGCTGTCTGGGGGCTCATGGAAGACCGTTCAGCGAGATCTACCATCGTAGATTCGATGTGCAAGATGATTTATAACATGAGCTCTATGACGTCCAATCCCTTAAAACACGATGTTGAGACGAGGATATTGTGCGTACTCGAGGTGCTTGCCCGCGGAATTGGTGAGCGGACGCGCGATGGCTGGATAAGTATAGCAGGGATCACACATGCCGACATTGCCACAATGGCCAACACTACCCGACCTACCGCGAATCGCATACTCAATAAATTGCAGAAAGACGGGGTCATTGAAATTCGTCGTCGAGTTATGGACATTTCTATTGCCAAATCCAAGTCATTGTTTGAAAACACATAGACCTTGTTCCGCATTTCGTTTTTCTAAAGAAGTATCCGCTGGTAAATAGTCTGTCAGCATATTTACAAAGGTCTTGTGAGTGTTGCCAGTAGTAGCAAGGTCTTCCCACTAGTTCTCAAATGGCATTCGGGCCGTAACGTTCAGAGGGATACTGTATTCCTTTTCTCTTAGGTCATGCACGTATAAATACTGTGTCAGAAGGCACACTCCAAACGTCTTATCCGTTACGTCCAGGAAGTCGTGCATGGGACTGACTGGTTTCTCTAAGGGTAGTACATTATTAACACCACCTTAAGCACACCGCATTGATCCTGAACTAACTGCAACCTGCAGACAATAAAAGATCAGTGAGCTGATTCGGAGGTAATTAATGGACAAGACGCCGGATGTGTTGTACTCGGAAAGGGAAAAGAGGATAAACGATGCGATTCAATTAAAAGTACCTGACAGGGTACCCTTTTTCCCGCTTACTCCGGTAATAGCCGCGAAATACGCTGGAATCAGCATGAAAGAAGCATTTTATGACCCTGCAATATGGTATAACGCAAATAAGCAGATGAATATCGAGCTTCAGCCCGACATAATATTTCCTGCGCAGAGTTTTTTTTCGGGTCAGGTATATGATGCGGTTGACTGTAAGCAATTAATGTGGCCCGGCCACGGGATCCCCGATGACACACATCATCAATATGTGGAACAAGAATATATGAAGCAGGATGAATACGCTACGCTACTTGAGGATCCGTCAGATTTCACTTTGAGGACTTATCTTCCAAGGGTATTTGGCACTTTGACGGCCTTTAATATGCTTCCACCTCTTCAATTATTCTTGTTTGGATATGTGTCGGTGTCTTTGATGCCTTTATTTAACCTTCCTGGGTTTGCCAGCGCAATTGAGTCACTGCGTAAAGCATCGGTTGAGGCTGCAAAATGGGCAAACGCTAATACGAGCTATCTAGAAGAAATGAAAAATCTCGGGTTCCCCTGTTCGCATATAGCGCAGACGTTGGCACCTTTCGATCTGATCTCCGATGTATTGCGCGGAATGCGTGGATCTTTAACTGATATGTTCAGACAGCCGGATAAACTGCTGGCTGCCGTAGAAAAGCTGTACCCGACGGTGCTTTGGCTGGCTCTGTTTGTGGCTAAAATGAGGGGGAATCCCCGTGTATATATCCCGTTACACCGCGGTGCAGATGGCTTTATGTCGGAGGAGCAATTTGAGACCTTCTACTGGCCGACACTGAAAAGATTGATCCTGGACATAATCAAGGATGGGTTGACACCCGTGGTATTTTGGGAAGGAACTTATGACTCAAGGCTCAAATAACTGGGGGAACTTCCAAAAGGTAAAGTACTCGGAATATTTGACCGTAGCGACATCTTCAAAGTGAAGGACGTGCTGGGTGATACCTTGTGTATTGCAGGTAACATGCAGCCATCATTATTAGAGGTGGGCTCAACAGACCAGGTAAAAGAGTACACAAAGAAGCTCATAGACATAGTAGGGAAAGGCGGTGGATTTATCATGTCCTGTTCCATAATCATGGAAGCAAATCCTCAATTATTGAGGGTATGGAGTGATTTCACGCGCGAGTATGGACGATATTATTGAATTATCACTAAGACTCAGAAGTACTATTTTTAGTTATCGGAGTTTGAACTGATCCTGATAGTTGTGCGACCTGTAAAGTTAGAGCCATGGAAAAGGAGGAAATATGTCAGAATTAGCTAATGCTCTCGCCGATTTAAACGAGGATAAAGTTAAACAGCTTGTGCAGGGCATGATTAATTCCGGGGCTGACGCAATGACAATTGTAGATGAATGCCGCAAAGGCATGGAGATTGTAGGTGAACGCTACAACAGCAAGGAATACTTCTTGGGCGAACTGATCATGTCCGGTGAAATTTTTAAAGATGCTATGAGCGTTGTGAAGCCCAGATTAAAGGAAGGCCAGGGAGGAAAACCATTGGCCAGAATGGTGCTCGGCACGGCCAAGGGGGACATACATAATATTGGTAAGGATGTCGCCGCCACCCTATTGACGGCCTCCGGATTCGAGATTTATGACTTGGGTATTGATGTGCCACCGGAGGCTTTTGTACAGAAGGTAAAAGAAACAGGAGCAACGATAGTGGGCATATCGGGGGAGATGGTGAGGCAATATGTGGGTGCCGACGCTTTTACCGACGATGCCCCCAAAGGTGTCGACATCTGCAAACAATTCGCAGCCGGGGTGAAGTGACATATGGCGAAGCAATATTAGACCAACCAATGGAGATCACAGGTGATAATCGACTTGTTACAAATTGATGAGTAGATGTTGATTTTCTGTCGATCTCAGGCAAGAATTACGTAAAACCGTTTGAAGGAGGCCGTACAAATGTTCATTTTTGATTGTGAATGCCATATGATGCCGCTTGCCGATGATATCAGCTATTTCCCTTTATACAAGATGAACCAGACTGCATTGAGAAATATGCGCAGGTTGTTTCCACTCGCCGTCTACGGCCAGTATGACAATTTAACCAAGCAGAAATGGGCTGAGATAGCCCAGGACCAGAAGAGGCGGGTTGGCAATGCCCCGGGTGAATCCGGCGACGCGTTGATTGAAAAAATGGACGAAGCCGGCGTGCAGATGGCCTGTGTGCTGCCGGAATCATTCCTCCCCATGTCAATGGGTACACGCATGATGTCGACCAACGGCTGGCTGGCCAACGAGATAAAGAGGTATCCCGACCGGTTAATCGGCGTATGCAATGTCGGCCCTGAAATTATGCGAGGGATAAAGAATGCGGTCTGGGAGCTGGAGTACCTCGTAAAAGAGATGAACTTTAAGGCGGTTAAGCTGTATCCGGTTGATGGAGTGCCGATCAACGATGAAAGGCTCTGGCCTTATTACGAAAAAATTCGCGAGCTGGGCATATCGCTTTTCGTGCATACCGGTTATTCCTACTGCATCCCGGGCCGTTCAGCCAATTGTTTTCCCTGGCTGCTCGAGGATGTTTGTGAAAATTTCCCGGAGATACCGATATTGGCGTACCACATGGGGTATCCATTTCAAGATGCGCTCAATATGTGCGCCATAAAATACCCCAACCTTTATATCGGCACCAGCCTGCTGTCGTATTTTGGCCACGGTATCAGCAGGAGGGCGCAGGTCATGCTTGGCGAAGCTATTGCTTGTGCCGGGATAGACAAGATCATCTGGGGAACAGATACAGGCGCTAACCGGACGGCAGTGGACTGGCTGAAGAAGTTCCAGATCAGCGAATCGGTGCAAAAGGATTATGGGTATGCACCTCTCAGCGAGGAAGACCGGGCCAAATGGGCGGGCTTAAACCTGGCTAAATTACTGAAAATTATACCGGCTGACACCGGTAAGTAATTACAAAAATATGAAAGGAGATCAACATGTACGAGAGTTTATTTGAGCCTATCAAAATCGGAACCGTGGAAATAAAGAACAGGGTTGCGGTGGCGCCTATGAACCAGCAGGGAGACAGGGACGGGCATCCCACACTGCAATATACGTGTTTTTTCAGTTCCAGGGCACTGGGTGGTTTTGGTCTGATGACTACCGGATCGATCCTGTGCAGCGTGGAAGCACATAAAGAATATTCTTTCGTACCTTATATCTACCCCACGGCTTTCAATGCCGGTTACTGGACTGATTTTGCAGAGGGCGTGCATTCGCATCAAACCGGTGCCAAGCTGTTTGCCCAGATGAGCCCCGGTTTCGGCAGGCAAACTGGTCTACCTGGCGTCAGGGGCGCTTCTGCTATCCCCTTTGATTATGAAGAATGTATCGCTGGTTATAGCAAGGAATCCACAGCATGGATGAAATACCATGTTAGTGAATTCGCTAAGCATCTTGTGCGTGCAGTTCCGCGTGAGATGACTGTGGAAGAAATACAAAAAGAAACAGCTGCCGTTGTAAGGGCTTCCGCACTGGCCGTCCTCTATGGCTTTGACGGCATCGAAATTCATGCACCGCACGGCTACCTGCTGCATGAGTTCCTCTCGCCGACGGTACCTATCGTAGTCAGGGTCAGCGGACGGGAATACCACAAAGGTGGCTTCACCCCTGAAGATATCCAGCAAGTGGCCATCTGGTGCGAAGAGGCAGGGGCAGACGCGATCAGCCTATCCAACGGCTCGGGTTATGACGATACCAAGCATTTCTTCCCCAGCACTCCCGATAATGATGAGTTGATTGAAGCGCAGGGAAAAACCCTTAAGAAGGCTATTAAAATTCCGGTCATCATGGCAGGCATCCATACACCGGCGGTGGCGGAGAAATTGATCAAGGAGAAATCCGTGGACATGGTTGCCCTGGGCAGGGGCGCCATTGCCGATCCTGAATGGCCCAATAAAGTCAAAGAGGGCCGTGAGAAAGAGATTATTCGCTGCACCAAGGACAGCTTCTGCGTATCCATGGCCATCTCGGGCACACAGGGCAGCACAAGGTGCACGGTGAACCCCAATTATGGCAAAGAGCAATACAATCCGGCCTACTGGCCCAAACCAATGAAAGGCGCTGTCCCCGAGACTTTGAGGCTCTGGAAACCGGGCGCCAATTTCAGGGTGAAATAAACAGGTAATAAAGGATTTACTGACTGATCTGCCAGATATTGCAGTCAAAATCAATGGGGGAGCATAAAAATGAGAGACTATAAAACTATTATATACGAGCCCGGTCCCGTTACAAGGATCATACATAATGAACCGGAAAGAAACAATGTAATGGGAGCGGAATTCCAGGCAGAGTTCCTCGATGCCATCGGGGAATTTGAGAAAAACCGTGAAGCTAAAGTGGCTGTGAGTCTGGCAGCAGGCAAGCATTTTGCCGCCGGGCATGACATATCCAATCTTGGCAAAAAGCAGACTTGGGAAAAGGGACAGTCCAACCAGTGGTCGGAAGCAAGATGGCGTTCCGTGTGTGATCCCCGCAAATGGGTTTATCAGCTATGGGATATCTCCAAGCCCATTGTAGCGGGTGTGCAGGGGGCAGCGCTTGCTTCCGGTGGGCAATTCGTCATGCTGCATGACGTTATTGTCATGGGCGAGAACGCCTTTATCGGCTTTGAGATACCACGTGTATCGGGCGCCGCTGGCGGTGACATGCAGTTGTGGGTGGGTTATCACAAGGCCTTTGAACTGGCATGCACCGGCTGGAATGTCGGTGCGCAGGAACTGCACAGGCTGGGCGCTATTAACAAGGTAGTGCCTGATGCTGAAGTTGAATCACAGGCTATGCGATTTGCAGAGATAATGGCACTAATGCCGCTTGAGACACTCAAGCTCACCAAAGCTTCTTTGAAATTCGGTATGAACCGGATGGGTGTGCGTGAAATGCTCTGGCATGCTGAGGAAACCAATATCCTGCAGCACTGCGTCGGTGAAGAACGTGAGAAAGAGTTCTATCGCATCATGAAGGAACAGGGTATGAAAGCGGCATTAGAGTTCAGGGACGGTCCGTTTGAGAAATACGGCTACAACCGGCACAAAGCTACTGAAATCTAAGAAAAAGGGATTACGTTAGAAGCATGCCAGAAAATAGAATGCCATTTGAAGGTATACGCGTTGCGGATTTTGCCTGGGTCCAGGCAGGCCCGTGGGTGGGCAGGTTCTTTGCCAATTACGGTGCCGAAGTGATCAGGGTAGAAAGTGCCAAGAGGGTGGACTGGTCGCGGAATGTGCCGGGCGGCCCCGAACTGGTTAACGGCAAAGTGCAAAGAGGCGCATACTTCGTCAATTTCAATTGCGATAAGCTGGGTATAACTCTAAACCTGTCACACCCCAGGGGCATTGAAATAGCCAAAAAAATAGTCGCAATCAGCGATATTGTGACCAATAATTTCACTGCCGGTTTTATGGACAGGATAGGATTGGGCTACCAGGACCTGGTAAAGGTAAAGCCTGACATTATCATGCTGGAGATGCCTGTTTTCGGGAATACAGGACCGCGCCGGAAGTTCGCAGGGTATGGAACGGGTATTCAATCGGCCATCGGGTTGAATTCCATTTCCGGCATGCCGAACCGCCGCCCAGGGTTGAATATCGCTCTTCCTGACATGGGACCCAATCCTACACATGCTACCGTCGCTGTCCTGGCCGCTCTGCACTACAGAAAGCGAACTGGCAAAGGTCAATACATAGAACTGGCACAATTTGAAAGCTCCCTGGGGTGGATGGAGATAACCGTCCTCGACTACACGGTGAACGGACGAGTGCGCAAACCCCAGGGCAACAGGGTTGCCTGCGCTGCTCCTCATGGGGTTTACAGGTGCTCAGGTGAAGACAGTTGGTGCGCAATATGCGTTGTCACTGAGATGGAATGGAAAGCATTTTACGAAGCCACGGGCAATGAATGCCTGGTAGCTGACCCTAGATTTGCTACGTTGTCTAAAAGAAAGGAAAACGAGGATGAACTGGATAAGTTGGTAGAAAGCTGGACCATAAGCAAATCACGATGGGAGGTCATGAATATCCTTCAAAGTCATGGGGTCGCGGCAGGGGTAGTTGAAACAGGGGAAGACCTGGTCACACGAGATGAGAGTTACCGGAGCCACGAATATTATATTGAGCTTCCCTACGGGGATGGCAAAGCCTATTGCGAAAACACCATGCTGGGATTTTCGGACACGCCGTGTCGAGTTCGCCACGCAGCGCCCGACATGGGGCAACATAACAATTACGTGTACGGGGAACTTCTGGGTATGTCCGAGGAAGAAATAGTGGAATGCTACGTAGACGAAGTATTTCTATAGATTCAATTTGACGTTAGCAGAACCGTTAAGAAATTTCGAGTGAGAAACTGAAAATGGAAAATAACGTGAACACTGCTCTTGAAGATATAAGAGTGCTCGACCTGGCTGACCAGAGCGGCGTATATTGCACCAAACTTCTCGCCGACCTGGGTGCCGACGTTATACGAATTGAACCACCGGATGGTGACCCCATGCGTCGACTTGCCCCCTTCTATCATGATAAACAGGATCCCGAGAGGTCGCTGTATTACTGGCATTTTAACACCAGCAAACGAAGCATTACTCTCAATCTGACGATCCGTTCCGGGCAGGATATTTTTAAGAAGCTGGTTAAAACTGCCGATATATTGATTGAAACCTTTCAGCCTGGATACCTCGATTCATTGGGACTTGGCCACGAGATACTAAGAGCGATTAATCCGGGGCTCATACATGTTTCCATTACGGGGTTCGGGCAGGCAGGACCGTATAGCAGTTTCAAGTCCACGGACCTGATCGGACAGGCTATGAGCGGAATTCTGCACACTATCGGTTTCCCTGAGG
>JAPLHL010000078.1 GCA_026389655.1 Chloroflexota bacterium | reverse complement strand
GTATAGAGTATATTGCGGTGAGCGTAATGAGCGTGGCAATATTGGCGGCATGCATAAAACTGCCCAGTTTTGCCTACTCCTTTAATACTACAAGATGGTACCATGTGCTTTTGATCACGCTGGCGCCATTCTTCATTATCGGTGGAGAGACAGTGCTTCAGTTAATTAGATACGCGTGGTGCAAAATCAGAAAGCTCCCAAATGTTGCAGTAAAGGAAAGTCCCTCATACCTGAAAATTATCACGGCTGCAGTTATAGTACCATACTTCATAGTCACATCCGGGATCCTTTACGAGGTTACGGGAATGAAGGATACAGTAAGGATCGAGGCCCCTTTCTCGATTGCGTTAAGTAGCCACCGACTGGACCTAATGGGCAATTTTTCCACGCAGGACGAATACGCAGCACGCTGGCTGACATCCAGCACCACAAGCACATCTTTCGTGTATTCCGACACCCACACGTGGAAAATACTGGTGCAAAACCAATTTCCTGGCGGTATCCCCTCGCTTACACCCACTGCCAAACCTGGTAACGGCGATCTAATATTCCTGACAGCCTGGAACGTGTCTCACAACGAGCTTACTTTCACACTGGGGTACCCCGGCCTTCGCACCCATATCAATCTTTCCGGATTTGTAAATGGAGATGGTAAAAATCCCTGGAAGGAACGGATATATAATAACGGCGCAACCCAGATACTGAAGGCCATCCCTTAGCTTTACGACGGTATAGCGGTCAACGACCCGATACTTCGGAGATAATTTCCAGCATATCATGTGCTGCCTTATGCCACGAAAACAGTTTTGCCCGTTCAAGACCCTTTCGCCCCATCGCCTGTCGAAGATCACCGCTTGAGAGCACCCTTGTTATCGTAGCAGCCATTTCTTCCACATTGTATGGATCAATCAGCATTCCCGCATCAGCGACGACTTCCGGAAGCGACGAGACAGTAGACGTTATGACAGGTGTACCACACGCCATCGCCTCCAGCGGCGGTATGCCGAAACCTTCGTTGAGTGAAGGAAAAATAAATAAATCCGCATTCCGCATCAGAGCAGGCAGATCCTGGTTAGGCAGATAGCCCGCATAGTTAATTTCGCTGGATATGGCTGATGCTGTAATTTTTTCAAAGACAGCGGCATCATTCCATGAACGTTTCCCGCCTATTACCAGCCGGTGAGGAATGCTCCCATCTACTTTTACTTTTTCGAAGGCATCAATTAAACGAACGATATTTTTTTTCGGTTCCAATGCTCCAATGAATAATATATACGGATAGTCTATTTTATATCTATCCAGTGTCTTTTTATCTGTACCCGGATCTTTGGCGGCTGTAAATAACTTGTCATCAAAGCCTGGATAGACAACTTCTACCTTTTGAGGATCGACGCCAAAATATTCGAGTATGTCTTTTCGGGCGGATTGAGAAATAGTGATAACCCTGTCTGCATTTTTCATAGCATGCGAAACTTGCATTTTATACCTGGTCTTAAAACGCTCAGGGTATGCGCCTTCAAGTAGCAGCGGGGTAAGGTCGTACACCATGCATACCCTGGGGCAATTTTTATAACCGGGAAGGCTGAAATCAAGAGATAAGTAAACATCGGGTTTGATCGACCCCAACTGCAGGTTAAAACCCGTATAGTACCATAGATACCAGCAAATCCAGGAGAACTCGACAGGTAAAAGACGAAATACCCCTGGTAATGTGAGTACATCAAACTCGCGATTGCTCATCTTTTCTAGTTCCGGATCGTTCAATGTGAAAATGCAATAGCTATGGACCCCATCCAGTTCTTTCAGGGCTTTTAACAGATTGGTTCCAAATGTGGCAATGCCAGTTTTTTCCCTCTGGCTGGTTACAGTAGCATTGACAACAACTCGCATTTTATTCCGTCGATACGAAGTTTTTCTCTATTACGATTTTAAGGATAAACCGTCACGGATACCATGAAAGAAGGCCGCCAGCCCTTGCCTGTATTGTTGTTTTGTAGCATATTTCTTCAAGAATTTAAAGGTGTTTCTAGCAAGATAATGTATGGAATCCGGTGATTCTTTTAATAGCCCACCTTTTATCAAAACCCTGTACCACGGCCCCGGTATCACTGTTTTCTTATGCCAGATTCTGGCATCTAGTACACTAATTATCTTAAATCCAGCCCGGCTGACCCTGGCGCCGTAGTCCGCATCTTCCCAATAGCAATGATAGCTTTCGTCAAAAAGACCAACTGACTTAAACAAGTCGTTTCTTACAAGGATAGCAGTGTCTATATAATCTGTTACCTGAATACCGGTTGCTTCGTCTATGTCTTTTTTCTTAAAATCTATCGAAATAGTGCTCCCCTTAATCATATCAATTTTATTTCCGGTATTCTGTATATATTGACGCTCGTTGTAGAAGAGGATCTTCGGCCCTGCTAAACCAATTGTAGAATCCTTCTTAACCGCAGCTATTAATTTATCGAGAAAATCAGGCGCGACAATAGTGTCATTATTCAGGAGCAGCATATATTCAGATTCAAAATTATCCAGGGCATAATTGATTCCCCTATTGATGCCGCCGGCAAAACCGCGATTTTTCCGGATCTCAATAACGTTAAGTCTTGCACCAAATTTTGCCTTTAATGCTTGGACGTCATTGCCATCCGACCCATTATCAATAACTAGTATGGAATAGTTTGAATAATGAATTTTATTGATAGAGTCCAGACACTCAATCGTATCTCCTAATCCATTCCAATTGAGGATCAGTATGAGTACCCTGGGTGCAGCTATTTTTCCCATCGTTTTGGATTTATGGCCAGACCTATTCCAGCTCTCAATATATTATAAATGCGTTGCCATATGACGGGTGATGAAGTACTGTAATCTCCACAAGTCGTATATACCATTTTATAATGATGGCGATGCTTTTTCATTACCTTCGAAAGCGTTTTATAGTATTCTGCAGGTAACTGGCCAAGCGATTTGATGACATCCCCTTTTTTTTGTTTAAAATAGCCACCCGTAGAGCGATGATAAACAGATAGCGGTATAGCAAATACCTCGTAACCCAGTTCTTTACAGGATAAGCAATAATCTACGTCGTATAAATGCCAGTCATCACAGACTTTCTCATCGAATTTTATCTGGTCATAAACCGTCTTTGGAGTAATAATAAGACATCCGTCTATAGTTTGAACTATCTCCGGCCTGGTAATGCGATTGCCCCACTCCCACTCACGTTTATCCTCCAAATGCGTAATTATATTCCTTCCGCGCTCCCGGTTATCCAGGCCAATTTCGCTCATTCCTGCAACTCCAGCTACGCCGAATGAACCCATAGATTCAATGATATTCTCAGCCTCAATTAACCACGTGTTGGAACACAATTCAATATCCGGATGAACAAACATGATGTATTTCGTATCGGCTTGCCGGGCGCCGTAATTGAAAGCCTCCGCAGCCGAAGAGAAACGACCTTGTGTATTATCAATGGTAATAAGCTGATACGCGCAAGACTGTTTCTTCAAGCTATTGATTATATATTCTTCTAGGACCTGCTTGTTATTATAGATGCATACAACAGTAATCATTAATGCAGCCAATCAAGTATAGATGATACCAATACCGCATGTATTTTGGGTAACATCATTAATTATTTCATCTGTCCGGTATTGTTCCGAGTCTTTTAGCTCAATCCACAATTTATTTACTTCGCAGCCCAGTTCAGCCGTATGTATCACAACATCATGAAATACGAGCATTCCCCCCTGTTTGACCAGGGGACTATACATCTTAAAATCCTTCTTAACCCCTTCGTAGGAATGGTCGCCATCAATGAACATAAGGTCTGCCTTTCGACCGTTTAATATATCACTTACTCGTGTGAGTGTGTCTGCCCGATGCGAATCTCCCCAAATCAAATGAATTTTCTGCCGGCCTGATTTAAACCCCTTAATTAAACATGTCATCCATGATTCATAACCCCCGCCGAATCTGACATCCGGATAATCAATACTGATTAATTCCGCCGTTGGAGACGCGACGCGGGAAAGTAGAAACATCACACCTCCCCTATAAGTGCCGATCTCCACAACAAGCTCAGGTTTGCGCTGATTTATTATCTCAAGTAACTGTATAATTTCTGATTTAACCTGTAAGGGACGAATTAAACCTCCGGCAACATTAAAACTGAAGTCAACCAGGGAATCGATGTCTTTGAATTTTATATTCTTAATACATACCAATGCAAAAGGCAATAAAAGACATTCCATTTTAATACGATTTAATGCGATCCGAACCAAGGCCATAAAACCCTGCTCACGATATATATTTGAAGCCCTTGCTACCAAACCAGGCGTTTCATTCACCTCACACTCAAACATTCTATTTTACCCGTCAAGCCTCTGCGCTTTTATGAGCCATATTTTACATCATACACAACACTGCTATATAACCGGGCTTAATCAATACACTCCTAATCCACCATTTGCCTGCCAATTCGTTCAATTTTGTTTATTATGTATGGTAGTATATTAACCCGCTCTTAAATGAGCAATATATCATTTTTGACCTGGTGATACACAACATAGATGATTACTTTTAAAAATGTATTAAACCTTGTCAAAAGCAAGATTATTTTATATCCAACATTACGTCATTGGGCAAATATTGTTCCATTGCAACTAATGTCAGCTTTCTCCTCTGGGGCAATCATAGAAAAGAATGGGGTACAACTTATCCGTTTCCCTCATTATGGAAAAAAGCCCGGCATATTAAAGGACATCCGATGACCAAAGGAGACATTATCATAGGCAACGACGTCTGGATTGGGCATAAAAGTATTATATTATCAGGCAGTAAACTAAATGACGGAGTTATTGCAGGCGCTGGAAGCGTAATATCCTCTCAAGAATACCCCCCTTATAGCATTCTCGCAGGAAATCCTGCAAAGGTCATAGGATACAAATTCTCACAACCTGTAATAGATGGCCTTCTGAAACTTAAATGGGGGGATTGGCCTGAAGATAAAATCAAGCAACATTTAGACATTCTTTGCAGTGATAATTTAGAGAAGCTATTGAGCCTTGACTAACAGGCAGGTAAATTACGTTTTTCATTTCTCATAGAAATTATCAGCGCTATAAGTTCTGTTATTTCCTTGCGCGTAAAAATGGTAATTGCCACTGCAACAACTACCAGATAAATAAGTAATTGTACAATTATTGATGTTGACAGCAAGTTGGAACTCAAAAAAACAGCCAGGATAATTCCTATTAGAACCACGTCTTTTAATATCGTCTTGTAGCCAAATCCCAGTATACTGTTCAAGTATATTTCATTTAAGATATACCAGAACGCATAACCAATTAAAGCAGCCAGTGCTATTCCGTACAAAGTCTTATTAAAAACCAATGTCAGCGTTATTAATACTGCAAGAAAAACAAGTGATACGAGCGCAATCTGAAAATACTGCCTTTGCTTTCGATATGACATGTAATAATTAACATGAAGTATTTGTATGAATCCACCAAACAGCACAGTACAGAGAAGCAGTTTTAACAGAGGAATACTGGCAGTATATTGAGGCAAATACAAATTAATTATCCATACAGCCGGATAATAGGCAGCAAGTATTAAAACCCAGGCGATGATAATGCTCGGCTTGCCCAATTGATAGGCCTTTGTCCGCAATTCAGTGCCAATACGCGCCAAGTACGGATAAAAAACCTGCGCAACAGCCGATATAAACAAATAAGTGATTAATACTATACTCATTGCAAAAGAATAAACTGCAAATTGTTCAACGGAGAAAAATGTGTTCACTATCAGCCTGTCAAACGTCATATATAAGAGAATAATAAGATTACCTAATAAAATATAGATCCCAATGCCAAAATTTGATTTCGCCTGTTGCCACATTAAATGAGCATTAATTCCGGATACTTTCATTGATAGATATCTGCTAAATTGGGTAGCCATGATAATACTGAAGATAAGTTGAGCGCAGATCAACGCCAATATGATCAGATAATAAGCTGTGTGACCAGTAATTATGAGGAGAACGATGATACCAAAGAGGATAACAGTTTTAATAACATTAACTAAAGCAATTAACCTGAAATTCTTAATTGCCTGTGCGGCAAATACGAACAGGAATCCAAGATCATAAATAAATGCAAAGGCAAGTGCCAATAACGCAATAGTCTGATTTTGTGCTTGAAATATAAAGAAACATATTATAATCAGAGGCAGAATCTCTGCCACCAGTTGTAAAGAATAGAATAGAAAAGCCGGCTTAAGCTCCCTGCCTAATATTTCTTTCCCGCCTGAAGCCCAGCGTACCAGCGCACCGTCAATAAAGCCCAGATGCAATAATCCAACATAGCTTGTATAGAGAATAAACATTTGAAAGTAGCCATAATCTACTACTGAAAGGAATTTAGGAATTATCAACCCTTGAATTGCACCGATGACAAATAGCAACGCTTGCCCAGCTGAGTAAATAATTACATTCCGGCTGAAACCTCTAACATTAAACTTATTGGCTTCGCCCTGCGGACTTTCTTCCCTGTCTTCATCCATAGTTAATCAGAATTCACAACGGTGTTATAGAATATTTGGCGCGGGTAAATGGAATTTGTGTGGAATAACTATTACCAGCTTCATCATGTTTGGCAAGTCAATCATTGGCAAAACCAGTGTTTTTATTCGTATTCCCCAAAATCTTTTTCAACTTATCGTTATTTCCCCAAAACACCATGGGCTCATAACCAGGATAATCGTAATGTCCGAGATTGAGCTTGATAGTCCAGCCGTTATCTTTCAGCCAGCCTTCAACAAGATTGCGAACTGAGATTGGTATGCCTGAGCAGACATTGACCACACCTATATCTTCGCGTCTAAAGGCCAGCTTCACGAGTATAGAAGCGACTTCAATTACAGGAAGGAAATCCCGTAACTGTTCGCCGCCAGACATGTTAAAAGCCAGCTCATTACGAGCAACAGCCGCCTTCAACTGGGAAAACAAAGCACTTTTAGGTTGTCCTTCCCCATACATATAGAAAAGTCGTGCCCATGTCAGATCAAAAGGATGGTTTTCACGAAGAAATTCTAACTGCCGTCTTAGCGCATCCTTGGCATAGCCGTATGGAGTGCATGGCAAAGGAATTAGATCCTCTGATAGCTTCCCTGACTGCATCCCATACTCAAAACACGTCCCGGTCACCAGCAATGCGGGTAAACCGGCCTCAACGAGTCCCTTCAGAAAGAGATACTGCCGTGGCAATTCCGTTTCAAAGTGGTTTAGCGACTTGTAGTTCGGCAGACCAGCCCAGGCCAAATGAATGAGGAAATCAGGCCTGTGAAGACGCTCGTAGTCGCCCGGCTGAGGATTGGCAATATCTAACTCCACGACTTGGACGTTTTTCGCTGTATTAGCCAGCTGCGCGGCATCCTGCGTTGCAGCGATGACTTCCACGGGATGACATGCGAGTTCCGCCAGCACATGTCGTCCGATGAACCCGCTGGCGCCGCTGACCGCGACTTTTTTCACAGGCACGCCTCTTCCAACGATAATACCAATGTCAGGCATTTTCCCAACCGTTTGCTGACAAACGGCATTTGTTTCATAACCTCGCCTTGTTGATACAACAAGTAGTCGATCGGCATTCTAATAGAGTTTGCATACCCATTCATTGGATAAAATCCGGAAATTGACGGTCCTTCGCCGCCATAATCGATATCTTGACCGGCCAATTAATGCCCAAAGCAGAATCATTCCACCGGATTCCCCGGGCCAACCCGGGATGATAATACTCTGACATCTGATAATACACTGCTGTATCGTCCGCCAGTGTCTGGAAACCGTGGGCAAACCCTTTAGGTATATAAAGCATTTTGCGATTTTGCTCGGTTAATTCTACTGCGAGCCATCGGCAGTACGTGGGGGATTGCTCTCTAATATCCACTATCACATCATACATAGATCCCCGAGTACAACTGACCAATTTGACTTCCTCATGAGGGGCCGATTGATAATGTAAGCCTCGTAGTGTGCCTTTCTTTCTATTATACGAGACGTCACATTGCATGATTGTTAATTCCAGTCCATTTTGCCTGAATTCGTTCTGACAGTAAGTGCGGGCAAAGTATCCGCGCTCATCTTTCAGAGGTTCCAATTCAATGATATAAGCACCCTTAAGTTCAATTTCCTTGAATATCACGGCAATCTCTCTTAAATCACTCTCGGCCTGGGAACTGGTATTATAAATTTACCCCCCCCAACGTGATACTGGGACTGCTGCTCCATTATTTCCTGGGCAAAATTCCACGCTAAAATAATGGTATAGTCAGGTTTTCTCTTCAGTAATTCATTCTGGTTCAAAATAGGTATCTTTGTCCCCGGCATGAGCAGCCCCTGCTTATATGTGCTTCTATCCACGACAAAATCAATAGTCTTATTATTTGTCCCAATATAATTTAACAGGGTATTCCCCTTCGCAGCTGCACCATAGCCCGCAATTGTCTTTCCTGACTTTTTAAGTCCCTCAAGTAACTCAAACAATTCCTGCTTCAGCTCTTTCACTCTGGAGGCAAAGTTTTTATACACACGCTGATCTGTAATCCCGAATTTCTCCTCATCAGTCAGCATGCTCCTGGCCCCACTCGTCAATTTATACCGCTTTCCCTTCTGAATAAAAACGCGGAGTGAGCCACCGTGGACGCCCTGCCTGTCCGCATCGTATACCTCCAGTCCGGCACGCTGCGAGAGCACCCTGATGGAGCTCAAGGAATAGTAAAAAACATGTTCATGATAAATGGTATCAAATTCCGTATTTTCCAATAGGTCTTTTAAATAAGGAAATTCAAACACAGCGCTGCCATTCGGTTTCAAACAGCGGGCGACCGCTAACATAAATTCATTAATCAGTGGAATATGTGCAAGCACATTGTTTCCAATGATCACATCAGCCTGCCCGCCTACGGATAGAATTTCTTTTACCTGGCCTGCACTGAAAAATACATCCAGGGTACGTATACCCTTATCACTGGCCACTTTTGCGATATTTTTCGCCGGCTCGATGCCTAATACCGGAACACCGCTGCGCTGGAAAAATTCCAGAAGATAGCCGTCATTGCTTCCTATCTCCATCACCAGACTGTTCGAGTCAAGGGCAAACCGCTTGATTAACGTGCCTGCCATCTCCTGCGCGTGCTTCAGAAATGCATCGGAGAACGACGAAAAATATAGGTAGTTACCGAAAAGGTCCTCAGGAGCGACCCTGTGAGTGATTTGTACCAGGTAACAAACTGGGCAATAAGCGACGGCAAGCTTATATGAGATCTCCTCCCTACCTGCATCGCAAGCTTTTATGTAACTATTTGCCAGCGGCATCTCTCCCAGGTCTAAAAACGCATCCGGCAGGTCACTGGCGCACCCGAGGCATTTGCCAATGGTCTCAGACATGAAATACCTCGCGTTCATTGTGCGCCCGCCTCTTGCTTCTTTAGCATCTTACCGATGTAGTCATTTATCTGGCTTACACAAAAATCGTAACTTGCTCTCGGTTCCTTATACCAGTTCGCAGTGTATTTCAGTGCTTCATCCAAACTCAGAATAGGCCTCCAGTTTAACAGGTGTGCTGCTTTGGAAATATTGAGCAGCAATATTCCGGTTTCATGCAGCTCCTGCCGGCTACCTTCTGACAAATCCGTGTATTTACCGCTTCCCCAATGTTTTAGTAGTTTCTCCACCAGCTGTCTCACTGTAGCAATGGAGCCGTGGTCCGGCCCAAAATTCCAGGCCCCTGCATACCGGTTGCCCTCCAGGTACATTTTTGAAGCCAGCAGCAGATAACCTGATATAGGCTCGAGAACATGCTGCCAGGGTCTTACAGATTCAGGGGAACGTATGCCGATAGCTTCGTTCTTCTTAAGCGCCCTGATGCAATCAGGTATAATCCTGTCTTCCCGCCAGTCTCCGCCACCTATCACATTTCCTGCTCTCGCAGTGGAGATCATCTGCGTCCGGTCACCGGTCCCGGTACAAAACGAGTTTCTATAGGCCGCTGTGATTATTTCCGAGCATCCCTTGCTCGAACTATATGGGTCATGCCCACCCAGGGTATCATTCTCACGATAGCCCCAGGTCCATTCTTTGTTCTCATAGCATTTATCACTGGTAACGTTGATTACCGCCCTAACAGACTCAGACAGGCGGCAGCATTCCAGCAGATTGACGGTACCCCCGATATTGGTATCGTAGGTTAGCTTGGGTTGTTTATAGGATAACCTTACCAGTGGTTGCGCCGCCAAATGAAATACAAGCTCGGGACGGCAATCGTCAAAGACCCTCTTTAGGCAATCGTAATCCCTGATATCTCCAATTTGGCTGGTGACCTTATTTTTTAAATCAGCGGTGACAAAGTTATCATCATCGGTGTATGGCTCAAGAGCATATCCGGTTATGTTGGCTCCCAACTCCTTCAGCCAGATGCAAAGCCAGGAACCTTTGAAACCCGTATGCCCGGTGACCAGGACATTTTTGCCACTAAAGACTCCACCAAACAGACCTTTCATTTCCAGACTTTCCAGAAAGCCCTTCCTTTACTCCATTCTTCATTGAGATAGATCATGTCTCTTTCACTGTCCATACAGTCCCATTGTCCCTTATGCTTATATACCATCACATGTCCGTGCCGGGCCATATCGTCCAGCGGACCTATCTCAAAATCGCAGTCATCATCTGCTGTGAGATAGTTCAACATTTCCCTGTTAAAAACCATATAGCCGCCATTTACTAACCAGCCACCCACATGCGGCTTCTCCGTAAAAGCGAGTAGCTGCCCATCACTCTCTTTCAACTCACCAAACCGGGAAGGACGCTGGACGCCGGTGATCGTCACTGTCTTTCCGTGAGACTTATGGAACTGCAGCAACTCGACAATGTTCACATTGGAAAGCCCATCACCATAGGTCAGAAAATTGGTTTCCTGGTCCAGATATTTCTCGACCTTTTTTATCCTTCCTCCCTTGAGAGTGTCCAACCCTGTGTCCACCAGGGTAACTTGCCAGTTGTTTTCGTTATGGGCGCTGTGATAATTGATGTCCCCTGTGGCGATATTTATGGTAAAGTCGTTGTTGATGATCTCGTATTGGTAAAAATAGTTCTTAATTACTTCCGCTTTCGTGCCCAGACATATTATGAATTCATTGAATCCATAAAAAGAGTACGTCTTCATGATATGCCACAGGATAGGTTTATTTCCTATGGGCACCATCGGCTTAGGCAACGTTCCA
>JAPLHL010000491.1 GCA_026389655.1 Chloroflexota bacterium | reverse complement strand
CGTGGTGCTGACCTGTTCGAGTCCACCGCTGCCGAGAATATCGGTGCAATGATCCTCGGTATCGTGGCTTACCTGGCAACACAGAATGTTGCCTGGATACTCTTCCCCCTGTGTATCCGCGGTTTTGGCATGATCGCCAGCATGATCGGCTTACTGGTCGTAAAGGCAAAAGAAAACGAGAATGCCATGAACGCCTTGAACCGTGGCTACTTCGTTGCCATCGCCTTATCCGTCGTTGGTCTGGCCGCAACGGTCTACTTCATGCTATACAATGATCCGAAATTCGGTGGACCTACCATATGGTGGCTGTTCGCTGCCGGTATGGTCGGTATCCTTGCCAGCATTGCTATCATTTTCGTTACGCAGTACTATACTGAGTCTCGTTACAAGCCGGTTCAGGACATCGCTGAGGCCTCCAAAACCGGCCCGGCAACCAATATCGTCATGGGCGTGGCTGTCGGTTTTGAAACCACATTTGCCACCGCCATTGTCATCGGAACTGCCCTGATACTGGCTTACGTGTTTGGCACTTTTAGCGGCGTGCCCGGCGCAGGCGCATTCGGCACAGCCGTCGCTACTATGGGCATGCTGATGACTTGTCCTTATGTACTTTCCATGGATACTTTCGGCCCCATCACCGATAATGCCAACGGCATCAACGAGATGGCCGGCGCAGGCAAAGAGATCCGCAAGATCACCGACAGGCTGGACGCCGTCGGCAACACCACCAAAGCCTTAACCAAGGGTTATGCGATGGTTTCCGCAGGCCTAGCGGCCTTCCTGCTCTTCCAGGCATACCTGGACAGGGTTGCATTCCTCAGGGGCGGCACAGTCGATGTAGTGAATATCGCCCGCATAGAGGTATTCGTCGGAGCGTTACTTGCTGCCATGATTGTCTACCTCTTCAGCTCCTGGGCTATCAGGGCTGTCGGTCGCACTGCAAGCGACATAATTTCCGCGGTTCGCAAGCAGTTTCAAGATCATCCGGGCATCATGGCCGGCACTGAGAAGCCTAATTATGGTGAGATCGTTGACATTACCGCTAAAGCAGGATTAAAGGAAATGATCCGTCCCGGCCTCCTGGTTGTCCTGGCGCCGGTTGTCATCGGATTGCTCTTCAAGTTCCTTCCCTCAATTCCATTGGCCGACGGTAAGTTCTATAAGTTTGATGCTGCACAGGTAATCGCTGCCCTTCTAATGGTCGGCACTATCGCAGGCATCATGCTGGCGTCATTCATGAACAACGGCGGCGGCGCCTGGGACAATGCCAAGAAGATGATTGAAGATGATCAGCTTAAAGATGCAAATGGCAACATCCTCGGCAAAGGTTCAGACGCTCATAAAGCCGCGGTAGTCGGCGACACAGTTGGTGATCCGTTCAAGGATACAGCTGGTCCATCACTCCATGTGCTGGTTAAGCTTCTGGCTACCATTACACTGGTACTCTGCCCGATCTTCGTCTAATACCCGGTCTTTACCGAAATAAAAGGGGCAATCACCTGATAAAGGGATTGCCCCTTTTCTCATCACCAATAGTAGTCTCGGGCCCATGGCCCGGATAGACTATCGTATTGTCCGGCAATGTATAAAGCTTATTCTTAATACTTTCTTCCAGTTGTTCGTAACTGCAGCCCGGAAAATCCGTACGTCCAATGCCCGAATTAAAAAGTGTATCCCCACTAAATAGAATGCCGTGCCCGTACAAGCTAATTTCATCCGGGCTGTGCCCGGGTGTAAAAAGCACGTTGAAATGAAGGTCATCAATATCTATTACGTCACCGTCAGTCAGTACCATATCAGGATCGGGTGTTTTTGTTGAACCGCCGGTCATGGCGCTGACCATCTTCGTAAATGCTCCTGGAGCTGCCTTCAGTGGCCCCGCACCTATTGCAAATTTGGCGCCAGTTGCATCAACTAATGCCTTCACAGCGCCGAGATGGTCGAAATGAGAATGTGTTATTACAACGAGCGATATCTTGAGTTTGAGCCTCTCAATCTCCTTCAAAATTGCCTTGGCTTCAGCTCCTGGATCAATAACCATACCGCGTTTGGAGACTTCGGATGCCACAATGTAACAATTTGTGGCAATAAATCCAACCGATAATGCTTCAAAGATCATTTTTTTCTCCTATGAACGAATTGGTATTTGATTTCAGGCAAAAAGACAGGCAGTCCAAGTTTAACCTTTAGAACAGCTGCTGTCTATGAAACGGTTAGGTTGCCCTAATCTCTTCGCGCATGAATTTGATATAGGCAATGGCAAAGCAAATTGCGGTGAGGGCCAGCAAGCTGACCATCTGGGGCCAAACTATCAACAGGCTTTGACTCAGCGGAAGAGGAGACGGTTTCAATCCCGAATACATACCGATCATCATCATTGTAGGGCTTGAACTACCCATAATCGGCAATAGAATGGCCTGTATGCTTTCAGTATACAAAGTACCCGGGGAAATCCTGCTGATCATTCTGAAGAGCGTATCAAACCTGGTAACATCATCTACTGAAGAATTCTGGGTAATGGGTATCACAGCATTTGCTATCAGTCCTGCAATCAAAGACATGAACAAGAAAAGGAATATCCAGATAGCAATCGATGCCAGTGCCGAAGTGGCAGTCTTTTTGAACAAAGTCGAGAAAAGGATGGCAAGTGACATCCAGAATGCACCGTACAATACGCTGACGATTACAAACATAAACAGGCGGAGTATTTCCTCCGATTCGGGGGGAACTCCGATCATCCGTAGCCCGAGACCTGCTACCAGAGTCACAATGCTGATTATCAATATTGTCAGCATGACTAG
>JAPLHL010000312.1 GCA_026389655.1 Chloroflexota bacterium | reverse complement strand
TATTAGATAACCATACTGGTGATTAAATACGCCACCATCCAAAAATCAGCATTATGATCAGGACTATCCCGGCTATTATTGCGCCGGTCCATCCCAGCAGAGATAAAGTAGTCACAATCACGCCTGCAATCAAAACGCCTAAAAATATGGATAGAATCGAGGGCCAAAATTTTAATCCCATGATAAAAGCCAGTATCGCACCGGTCCACGCGCCGGTTAGCGGCAAGGGAATGCCCACAAATATAGCCAGGCCCAGCCATTCGTATTTTTGTATGTTTTTCTCGTGTTTCCTGGTGCGCTCAAATACCCAGTCGACCAGCTTTTTACCCGGCTTAACCATGCTTGCAACCCTGGCAAAAAAGTCGAAAAACAGCAGCAGTATCGGGACCGGGAGCATATTGCCGATAACGGATATAAATAAGGCCCAGTACCATGCCATACCGAATGTATGCATGCCTACCGGTATTGCTACCCGCAGCTCTGCAATGGGAAGAGCTGCAATGAGCATCACGATGAGTTCGGGAGGTATCTTCAGTCCTAGAAGTTGATCAAGCATAATAAAATTTGTACATATAGGGTGTAACAGACGCTTCATTATAACATCAAACCTAGCTAAGACGGGAAGCCGGAATAATTAGTTGTTGCAATATGATTGCTTAATGCTTTATTCTTAATACACAATGAAGAAAAATAATTTGGTGAGGGGATAGCATGTCGGGACATTCTAAATGGTCTTCCATTAAGAGAGCAAAAGGCGTAACTGATGCACGCCGCGGTGCACAGTTCACCAAACTGACACGCGAAATTATTATTGCTACAAGGCAAGGTGGTGGGCCCAATCCTGAAGCTAACTTCCGTTTACGTCTGGCAATACAGAAGGCACGTGAAGCCAATATGCCCAAGGATAATATTGAGAATGCAATTAAAAAGGGAAGCGGAGCAGGTGAAGGTGCTGTCCTGACAGAGATGGTCATGGAAGGCTACGGCCCGGCGGGTATCGCAATTATGGTCGAAGCTATGACCGACAACCATAACCGGACGGTCGCTGAGATCAGAAAGGTATTGACGCTGATGAATTTGCGTTATCTGCCATTGATGCAGGGGCCAGGGATGCCAAAGAGGACAAAGGTGTTCTGGAGATATACACTGACCCCAAAGATTTTGAGCTGGTAAAACTGGCCATTGAGAAACGCAGGAAAATCATCTCTGCAGAAGTTACAATGTTGCCCAAGAATACGATTACATTGCCTGAAAAAGAATCCATCCAGACAGTAAAATTAATTGAACGGCTGGAAGATCTTGATGATGTACAGCGCGTGTTCTCCAACCTTGAGTATAGCGATGCTCTCATCGAGAAATTGAAGACGGAAGCCTAGCCCTCTATTATCTGAACTTAGACGGCTTAAAGTAGTTCTTCTGGCATTTATAGCTTGGGTGCAGTATTACATGGATGAACAAAAATGGTGCCGGTCTGCTGTTAGTGTGATTCGAGCGAGTATGCTTTCGCTGCCGAAAATATGTCCTCAAAGTGAAGCAGGAATAGGATATTGCGTGTATTAGGTGTAGATCCCGGCACATTGAATATGGGCTACGGTGTGATTGAAGAGAAGGGTGGAAGCAGCCTCATGATGATTACTTGCGGGGTAATTAGTGCGCCGCAAAAAATGCCTATCGAGGAAAGGCTTTGTGTCTTACACGAAGGGTTAACAAAAGTGATCTCTGAATATAGACCGGAAGTGGTTGCCCTGGAAGAGCCGTTTGTAGCAGGAAACGCACGTTCGGCCCTGGCCATAGGCCGTGCGCAGGCCGTTGCGATCCTGGCGGCTGCCCAGGCAAGACTGCCCGTTTTCCGCTACATGCCCACGCAGGTTAAACAGCTGGTTACGAGCTATGGCAGGAGCAGCAAAGACCAGGTGCAGCAGGTAGTAAAGCTCCAATTGGGGGTCACGGATCTGCCCGAGGCCAGTGATGCAGCAGATGCACTGGCGGTAGCTATATGCCATCTTAACCAGAAGCACCTTGACGACATACTGAAAAGGGGATATTGAAAGTAGATAATGATAGCTGCAGTTGAAGGCATACTGGCAAGCAAGGGCAATAACTCTGTCATCATAAAGGCAGGCGCTGTCTCCTTTTTGATTAGCGTTCCCGGGTCCACCCTGTCCAGGTTGGGCCATCCGGGAAACACGGTTTTTCTACATACTCACCTGCACGTTCGTGAAGACAATATTTCTCTCTACGGTTTCTCCTCCCCGCAGGAACTGTCACTTTTTGAGCAATTGATTACTGTCAGCGGTATAGGTCCTAAAGTGGCGCTGGCGTTGCTGACGACTTTGAGCGCAGAGCAGATTGTGTCTGCTATCATGGGCAGCAACGCCGACCTGCTCAGCCAGGTGCCCGGTATAGGTAAAAAGACCGCTGGCCGCATTATCCTCGATCTCAAAGGCAAACTGGAGAAAGGCTGGGAGGGAGAGATCATTCCGGCAATTTCGCAGGGCGACAGCGATGCAGTTGCGGCACTGACCGGCCTGGGATATTCCATCAGGGAAGCCACGCAGGCCTTGAGCAGCATTCCTCAGACTGACGACATGACGCTGGAAGAGAAAGTAAGACAGGCCCTGCAAAGGCTGTCCTCTAAATAAATTCTAAATTCCAGTCGAAGAAAACTCTAAGCACCAAATACTATCCCGAAGTATCGGGACAAAGTTCTTAATCTAAAGCATTTTTATTTATTGTTTTAGACTTTGGAACTTATAATTATTAAGCTATGCCTGATTTTAAAATCGTTTCTGACTTCGGGATGACCGGCGACCAGCCGCAGGCTGTGGACGAACTGGTGCGCGGGGTAGAAGCCGGTTTTACCAAGCAGACGCTGCTGGGTGTGACCGGCAGCGGCAAGACCTTTACCATGGCCAACGTGGTAGAGCGGCTGCAGCGTCCCACCCTGGTGATGTGCCACAATAAAACACTGGCCGCACAGCTTGCTACCGAGTTTAAAGAGTTTTTCCCTGATAATGCTGTAGAGTATTTTGTAAGCTATTACGATTATTATCAGCCTGAAGCTTATATTCCCCGGAGCGACACCTATATCGAGAAAGACACCGATATCAATGAGGAGATCGATAAACTGCGGCACGCAGCTACGCGCGCACTGCTGACGCGCAGGGATGTCCTGATAGTTGCCTCCGTCTCATGTATTTATTCATTGGGAGAACCTGAGGAATACCTGAGCTTTGTTGTAAACATACATAAGGGTGAGAAGATAGAGCGTAATAAGCTGGTGCGCAAGTTCGTGGACAT
>JAPLHL010000022.1 GCA_026389655.1 Chloroflexota bacterium | reverse complement strand
ATTTTTTCTTCTTGCTCTTTTTAGCGGCTGCCTTTTTCGCAGGTCTTACAAGTTGTTCCTGCGCCTGTACTTTGGTCTGCAGGCCCCAAAGGCGAATGAACCCTGCCGCGTCGGCCTGGTTGAAGATATCGCCCTTGTCGTACGTGGCCAGCTTGAAGCTGTACAGCGAGTATGGCGACTTTCTGCCGACAATAATGCAGTTGCCCTTGTGCAACTTCATCCGGACGGCGCCGGTCACGAAGCGCTGGGAGCTGTTTACGTAGGCGTCCAGGTCCTCGCGTAAGCCTGAAAACCAGAAGCCGTTATAGACCAGGTCAGCGTACTCGCGGTTAACCTGGTCCTTGAACCGGAGCTGCGGCTTTGTCATGGTCATATATTCCAGGGCGGTATGCGCCTTGATGATCACGGTGGCAGCCGGGGCCTCATAAACTTCCCGTGACTTGATGCCCACCACCCTGCTTTCGATATGGTCGATCCTGCCAATGCCGTTCTTGCCGGCGATTACGTTCAATTTATCGATCAGTGTCAGCAGGTCCATTTTTTTGCCGTTAAGGCTGACCGGCAGGCCCTTCTCAAATCCCAGCTCAATATATTCCGGTTTGTCCGGTGTCTTGTCCGGTGACCGGGTCCACTCATATATATCCGCCGGCGGCTCTTTCCAGGGATCTTCCAGCACGCCGCACTCGATGGCCCTGCCCCAGGGGTTCTCATCGATGGAGTAAGGCTTGTCCTTCTTTACCGGGACCGGTATCTTATGCTTGTAGGCATATTCCATGGTCTGCTCACGGGTCATGCCCCAGTCACGGGCGATGCCTATGATCTTCAACTCCGGCCCCAGCGCAAAGATACCCACGTCAAAGCGCACCTGGTCGTTGCCCTTGCCGGTACAGCCGTGGGCAACTGCATTTGCGCCCTCCTTATGGGCAGTATCGCACAGCCACTTGGCGATCAGCGGGCGGCCGAGAGCGGTCGCCAGCGGGTACTGGCTTTCGTACAGTGCGTCGGCCTTGATGGCCCGGGCGACATACTCGTCGACAAATTCCTTGCGGGCATCGAAGGCGATGGACTTGATAGCGCCCAGCTTGAGCGCCTTCTTCCTGATGCCCTCAACATCGGCCACACCGCCGAGGTCCACGCAGAGCGCAATGACATCCATCTTATATTTATCGGTCAGCCATTGAACGGCCACCGACGTATCCAGCCCACCACTGTAAGCAAGGACAACTTTTTCTCTTTTTGCCATGTTGTTAACGCCTCTCTTGTAATACTTTATCAAGTATAGCTAATGCCTTATCAATGTCTTTTTTAGTTACATTCAGGGCCGGCATTAATCTTATAGCATCCAGCTTCACATTGTTGACCAGCAGTCCGTTTTCAAGGCAAGCAAGCAACACCTGTTCGGCAATCTCGGACTTGAACTTGACAGCTATCAGCAAGCCCTTTCCCCTGATCTCGGTTATTACATCATGTTTAGCCGCCAGCTTTTTCAAGCCGTCTTCCAGGTACACACCCATCTTAGCGGCATGTTCCGGTATTTTCTTATCAAGAATATAACTGAGAACTGCAAAGGCAGCAGCGCATACCAGCGGATTTCCCACGAACGTGCCGCCGTGCTCACCTTTTTTAAAAACACAGGCGCTCTCTTTTGCAAGGAATGCGCCGATGGGAACGCCGCCGCCCAGTCCCTTGGCAAGCGTCATGATATCCGGCTCTACCCCAAACAGTTCATGAGCATAAAGGCTGCCGCAGCGGCCGATGCCTGTCTGAACTTCATCCAATATAAGAAGGATGCCCTTTTCATCGCACCATGCGCGGACCTTCTTCAGGTAATCATCAGCGGGCACGTTTACGCCGCCCTCACCCTGCACAGGTTCAAGCATTACAGCGCAGGTAATCCTGGTAGTGGCGTTTTTTATGGCCTCAATGTCATTGAAGGGCACGTTAACGAATCCTGTGGGCAGCGGGGTATAGGGTTCCTGCATTTTATTCTGCCCTGTGGCTGCGGTGGCAGCAAGGGTCCTGCCATGAAAGGAATTCATCGTGGTAATTATTTCATAAGCCCCATCCAGCTTCACTTTGCCGTAGCGGCGGGCCAGCTTGATCGCCCCCTCCACGGCCTCTGTTCCGCTGTTGCTTATGAAAGCGTAGTCGAGGCAACTGGTCTTAACCAGCAACTCCGCAAGCTGCAGCTGGGGGATAGTGTAGAACAGGTTGGATGTCTGTATCAGCGTACCCGCTTGCTTTTTAAGCGCTTTTACAAGAACGGGATGGCAGTGTCCCAGGCTGGTTACAGCAATGCCGGCCACAAAATCCAGGTATTCCTTGCCGGTATCATCCCAAACTTTCGTTCCTTTCCCGCGCACAAGGGTAACCGGTATACGTTTAAATACCGGCATAAAGACCTTGCTTTCCAGTTCCTTCCAGTTTATTTTTTCAGTTGACAATGGTCGTTCCTTTGCATTTTCCATCAATTTCATCCAGTAAGGCATGATCGACACGGCCGTCGATAATGCGCGTGAGCGATACTTTTTGTGAAGCGATCAGGCTGGCTTCCAGCTTGGCTATCATACCCCCGGTAGCCGTGCCGTTCTCTATCATCGACCTGGCGGCATCCACCTTGATCTGTGACACAACTTGCTTGGACTCATCATATATGCCCGGTACATCGGTGAGGAAAATCAATTTAGAGGCATTCAATGCCGCCGCAATTTGGGCGGCTATGGTATCACCGTTCACGTTGAGCAGATTAGTCTCCTCATTGCCCTGCGGTGAACCGTTCATACATACCGGCGCTATCACAGGCATATATCCTGCATTCAACAGGACACGCAGCGGCCTGACATCCACAGTCAATTCCTCGGCAGTAAGGCCCAGCTCACGGTTCTTGTTCTTGCCCATAACGATAGGGCCGTCAGCCCCGCATATGCCGATTGCCTTGCCTCCCAGGCGGCATATCTCGGAGACCAGTTCCTTATTAATCAGCCCGGCCAAAACCGCTGTAACCACCTTTAATGTGTCCAGGTCGGTCACACGCAGTCCCTGGACAAAGCGCGTGGGAATTTCCAGTTTGCTCAGCCAGTTGGTAACAGCGCTGCCGCCGCCGTGGATGACCACAACCGGGACCCTCTTTTTCTGGAGTTTCACCAGGTCTTCCAGCGTGGTGTCGTGCTGGCCCAATGTGCTGCCGCCGATTTTCACAACTATTATTTTTGATTTCATTACATGAATATCCGTGGAATTATGTCGTATAATCGCTATTTATAGTAACATACTCCTGCGAGAGGTCGCATCCCCAGGCGACCGCTTTACCGCTGCCGATATTCAGGCAGACCCTGATTTTCACCTCGCCGGTTTTCAACTTTTTGCTCAGCTTGTTCTTTTCGAACGGCAGGGGGCTGCCCTGTCTCATCATCGGCTCATCCTGCAGGAAAACATCAACGTATTTTTCCTCCATGGCAGCGCCGCCTCGCCCGAGGGCTGCGACAATGCGGCCCCAGTTGGGATCGTTCCCATGTATGGCGGATTTCACCAGCGAAGATCCGGCTACGGTACGGGCTATCTTCTTAGCATCGGCGGCGCTTTTGGCGCCTTCGATACTGACCTCGATCAATTTGGTAGCGCCTTCACCATCGGCAGCGATGCTGCGTGCCAGGAACCGGCAAACATAATTGAGCGCTTCCTGGAAGTTTTTACCATTTTTGCCGGTTATCTCCTCAGTATCAGACGCGCCGTTAGCCATGATCGACACCATGTCGTTGGTGCTGGTATCGCCGTCTATAGTGACCATGTTAATAGTGTTGTCTATGGCTGTTTTCAATGCCTTGCGCAGGAAACTTATTTCCACGCTGGCATCCGTTGTTATAAAGCCAAGCAAGGTGGCCATATTGGGATGTATCATCCCGGCGCCTTTGGCAATCCCGCCGATAACATACTGGCCGACGCTATCAGTGACCTTTACGGCAATCTCCTTCGGACGCGTATCGGTCGTCATAATGGCTTTCTCGAGCTTATGCCCGCCGTCGCGAGTCAGGCTTATCTTACTGATACCTGCCCCGACACGTTTCAGCGGCAGGTTAGTACCGATTACGCCGGTGCTGGCAACAATGACCTGGCTGCGGGGAATCCCCAGCTTTGCCGCTAAAAGCCAGGCTGTTTCACTGGCATCCTTCAGGCCTTTGTCACCGGTGCAGGCGTTGGCGCAGCCGGAATTGGCAAGCACGGCCCTCACCTTGCCTTTTTCCATATTTTTCATGCTTACAAGGATGGGAGCCGCTTTTACCTTATTGCCGGTAAAGACGGCAGCCGAGGCGCACGGTTTCTCCGAGTACAAAATGCCCAGGTCGAGGCGTCCCTTATACTTGACAGCCGCCTCCGTTGCTCCCGCCAGGAAACCCTGGGGAGATGTCACGGTGCCCCCTTTGACTTCAGCAAGTTTATATTTCATGAAGCTAAAAATATAGCACTTTTCATTAATTACTGCTAGTTTGAGGTACGTTGAGACGTCCCTGGAATTAAACCCTGTAACGATGATTAGCTATGTGCTTAGGAGTAAGATTGGGCAAAGCGGCAACAAGAAGAAAATTGCTAGTAGGTAGGCTGTACTGAGATTGTGAAGTTACTATTGAACAAACAGCGGTATGCGTGTTCGACCATGAATATAAAACATAATGCCAAAGTACCTGCTTATAATCATTTTCATTGGCTAGTAGTTACTATGGTTCTGCCCTGCTATCTTGTTTTCATATACGGAAATTTGAAAATTGATGTTTACTAGCCTATCTTGATACAAAATCGAGAAGGATATCTTTCAATATATTTCCTATTTCTTCTTCAAAAGAAATTGTCTGGGCTGCATATAAACAGGGAAGTCCTGTGGAAAAATTTCGCCTTCGAATGTGCCGTTCGTATGTAGGGTGCCTCCCCATCCGCATGATCCTGTATATGTGGATTTTTTACCCTGAGCTATTCGCTGCAAGGTAATGGTACATTTTGCACCGCCAGGAGTACTGGACGTGGCTTTCTGATAAATACCCTCAAAGGTATATTGTATAATATCCGACCCATCGCTCTTAACTGCTTTGCCATTGCCGGTGATCGCCCCATAATCGTTACTCTGGGGCACTATCGTAATGTTTATAGTATTAGTTGACCAGTCTTTCGCCTGCAAATTAAAACTGCCCGTGTATTCTGAGCCCCAGTACCAGTCTACGGGCGCCTCCTTGCCTGACTCAATACAAAAGCTATTAACACATTTAAGCCCCTCAATGCATGGTTTTCCTTCTGTGCAACATGGTTGTCCTTTTGATTGTCCACACCGTACGCAGTGGTCATTAAAGCATTCCAATCTGGGATCCCCCCGGCAGGGTTTAATGGTCTTGCAGCAAGGGCTTCTTTTTCCACCTGTGTAAAGTTTACCCTTAATAACAAGGCCTGCAGCCCATGCCCTGCCGCAGGGCATGGGAGCGGACTCATCATATGCGAAAGTATGGTCTAACAGTCCATCCCCGCTATTGTTACCCATGTTGCCACAATACCCATTTTTCCATGCGGCCTGACCTTTTAGCACTTTCCCCTGCCAACTATCAGGAACTATGACATTATCAGTCCAGCTCTCTTTATTATTCGGATCACCCTCACCCAATCCCCAGGCAACAAATCTGTGATCTGGCCCACCCCTGTTTATAATATGAAGATCTGTTGCACCAGCTTCTTTAAGCAGGTAATAAACGAGCGCAGCATTTTCCGCACACATTCCAACTCGAGAGTCCCAAACCCATGCTGCTGTTTTATTGTATGGCCCCTCATCATTTTGCTGTTTACTCCATGCCCGAAACGCCTCTGTTTCCTTTGAATCTTTAAAAATTGAGAACCAGTTAGCAGGTATGGACATACGCTCAGTGTCATTAACGTTTATTATTCGGCCGTCAGCTATAGTCGCCGCCCTCTTAGCTATCTCCCATCTTGATTTCTTCTGTTCTATCATCAAGTGGATTTCATCGACAGCATCTTTCAATGAAGATGGCCGGAGTAGGTATTTATTATCACCGACATCAAATTCATCATAACCGGAATCATATCCGTTATCTTCGTCACCATATTCATCGTCGTCTGCATATGCGGCCAGAGGTATTAGAAAGGCTTGCAATATTAGCAGGAGCCCGGCGATAACTATGATCTTCTTTTTCATTTCACTACTTGCCTTTTGCCCGCTTGTACAATTCGTCGATAGCGTCTGCCAGGGAGCCAGTGCAGTATTCTTTTATGTTGTCACCTATAGGAACAATACCATTCGTTGAACAGGTACAAATCTTGCAATTCATTTCCTTTCCCACCAAATTGTTAGGGGTATTGTCTTTAACTATTTTTTCATATACTAAGCAGTTGCCATCTTTTTCACCTAAGATTTTTATTAATATTTCAGCATCAATATTCTCGCCCAATTTGTATGTTTTTTCCGAAGGTTGACACCTTTTTGCTGACTCATCTCCCGTTGGAATGATTGGACGGCTGGTTTTTTCAGATGTATTTTTATTACTAGATCCTACCGAGATGTTAGTATTTTCAGGCAAATTTGTTTTGCCAGGTCTGACTGCTAAGATCAATAGCTGTATTGCATCAAATATATTAACTTTGTCGTTACCGTCCATGTCCAGGTTAAGATCAACAGGCCTTCGGCCGATGGCCATCTGAAACGCATACAGGGCATCATTCATCGATATTTTGCCATCACCATTGCCATCTCCTTTAATTACGGTGGTGGTGGTTGATATAGATGGTGAAACTGGAGTATAAGCAGGCGCTACAGATTCTTGCGTTTCTTTTTTCAGACCGAAGAAGAAAACGGTGACATCTGGCCTACCGCCTTCCCCATTAATCCCCAGGGGTTCCACCATGATGGTATGCTTGCTCAGAGGGAGATTGGATATCTCCAGGTAGCAGGCAAATGCATCTCCGGGATAATTGCCAGTTTTACCATACGTATCTCCTCTCCATATTTCCGAACCATCGACAGAGACTTTTGCCCAGCCATCTGTCTGGTCGCCCCATAATTGGACACCCACATTGGTAGTCACTATATTCGTAGTGGCTTTAAGGTAACTTCCTTTCTCGGAACTTACCGCTCACTTCAATAGTAAAATCGTACGGTGAAGCTGTATGCTCCGTATTGGCATAGGCGATAATATCCGGCTTGTTTTCAGAATCTCGGGCATCACCCGCATACAATTTATATACGGGTTGTACACCATCGCTGGCATCGGCTACGTTGACAGCGAAAATGATTAATAGCAGAGACGGTATAAGGAATAAAGCCAGCTTCACGTCTACTCTCCAACCTCCAATTTGCCAGTTCCATTATATTAACGGATAATCGATAAGTCAAAGGTAAAAACGCACTGGAAGTTCAGATAGTTACAGTTCCCGAAAAGCTGAAAATATGGCACTTTTTGATTTGGATAGCTAGTTTTGACTCGATTGAACAGGATGGGAGAACAAGTAATTGACACTTGACGTGCGGGGATTTAACTATCTCAGCACGACAAGTTACTGGCCGGAATGGCATGTCCAGAGCCGCCGCGTTGAAGGCACAGTAGACCGTCCGATGCAGTTGGGAGACAAGGTTGTCGAGTATGTCAGCCTTAATCCCGATGATAAAGAAAAGCTGGTGGCGGTCGAGTGGACTGTAGTTGACCGCTGGCAATCAAGAATGTACAGGATCGAAGCGCGTCCTGTCATAGACGGGCGCGTAACGGAGGAAGTGGTTTCTGCAATAAGCTATGTTTTATTTCCCACAGGTGATGGCGGAACGGATTTTACAAGGGAAATGAATATAGTAAGCCCCAGGGAAATGCGTCATTTTGACGAATTTAAAAAATTGCAGGATAAGTCGGTAGAAAATATTAAAACGGCATTAGACAAAAGGTTTAGTTAAAGTTAAGTCTGACTCTTTTTAATATGTCTAAAACATGAGCGGCTTATACCTCAATCTTTGTATAAACCGCGGCCGAGGCGCACGGCTTCTCCGCGTATAAGATGCCCAGGTCGAGGCGACCCCTGTACTTGACAGCCGCTTCCGTTGCTCCCGCCAGGAAACCCAGCGGAGACGTCACTGTGCCCCCTTTGATTTCAGTAAGTTTATATTTCATGAAGCTAATAATATAGCACTTTTCATTAATCACCCCTAGTTTGAGCACTTTATATCTCATTTAGCAATTCTCATTAGTTTTTTCTGGGTTCGATTGACAGCCGTGTCGCGAAAGCATATTATCATGCCAATAAGTATCGGTATATGATTATCGCTTGAAGTAGGTGGAAATGGGGCATCGGCAGTCGGGTCATTTATCTTCCCACGGGCGTGGCTCTTCTAATAAGCGAGTTAATGGGAGGAGGTCGGGTATGTACGGCGTGCTTATTGGTATTGCGGTTGCAATTATTGCTGTTGTTCTGTTGTTGGCTTTTGTATTACCACCGACAGTTTCTGTAGATCCTCCGTCAGTCGACAAAGGAACCGATATTAATATCAATGGTTTTCTCTTTTCGCCTGGGGAAAAAATAACTGCAACTATTTTGCGTGCATCCGATAACATACCTATAGCGAATTACGATTATGCAGCTAATACTTTTGGCATTTTATCTGACAATTTGAGCACAGCCACTTTTGACGTAGGAGAATATAAGGTTGTTATAACAAGCAGACGCGGTGAAATTGCTCGGAAGTTCAGTATACGCGGAAAGACTAGTCCAATTAAAACTGTGACGTTGCCCGACGGTATAACGCCCCCGCCAAATCCACTTATTATCGAACCGCTTTCGGGCCGCACGGGAACCATATTTAAGATAACCGCAACATCTCTTAGGCCTCATTGGAAGGTCCTTGTCAAAGTCGAAGCTTGCAATAATAAAATTTGCACAGACAATAGAACAATTTACATTCGACAAGGTGAGCAAGAATCAACTAATGCCGATGGAACATTGGTTTTCAACCTAACATCTGATAGAAACTGGTTAGACCTGAATTATGTTTCGGTTGATGATGGTTTGACGACATTGTCTGGGTATATTCCTATAATTGCCGATAATGTGTGTTCATGCACAGGTAATAGTGAATGTGGCCAGGTGGGTTGTTGCGCCCCCAATTTTACTCTGGCATCTTTGTCAGGGGATTCAATTACATTGTGCAATGAATATAACAAGGGCCTTTCACCACAACCTGTTATTTGGATTAACTTCTGGAATACATCATGCCCCGGCTGTATCGAATATATGAAAATAATCCAGCATATTAAAGATACTTGGAACAAAGGAGAATTGAAGGTATTCACAATAAATGTGGGCGAAGATCCCGCCACAGTAGCGAAGTTTTTATCGGATAGAGGCTATAGTTTCTTTAATGATCCCAGTTACCCTGTATTATTCGATACAGATAAATCTGTTAAGGGTCGATATCAACCAGGTGGTGACCCTTGCCATTATTTTGTTGACCAGAAAGGTATCATAAGAGTTGCAAAATTCGGCTATGGTTCTATTCGTACTGAAGCAGAAGTCCGTGCTGTTATCAATGAAATCATTAGACGTTAGTCTATTTATACATATAATGGAATATATAGTCGCATTCCTTAATCCAGAGTAGGTTAGGAGATAATTCGAATGGCGAACATCAAGTATAGACGCCGTGGAACTGCAATAGTCGAAACTAAAAAGGGGATTTTGCTGGTTGCGTCCAATCCGCGGAAAGGACCATTTATTTTGCCTGGCGGTGGAGCTAACA
>JAPLHL010000183.1 GCA_026389655.1 Chloroflexota bacterium | reverse complement strand
TTAATGATGAACAAGCTACTATTGCCACCATTTTTCACAGATGACATGCCCGTTCCGATCGCTTTATTTCAATAGCTCCTCAAATTCAATAAAATTACGGTAGTCGATCACGGTACTCATAGCATGCGAGTCGACCTCTATCCCTGCCTCCTGCACTGCGGCTACAGGATTAAGACCACCGATCAGGACCATACCCACCCTGTTTAATTCTATCGGTATCTCGCAAACCGGCTCGCTGACACTGCCGATGAGAAAAACACTGTTAACCCCGGCCTTGCCAAGTTTGGAAACGATCTCCTGAGCAACAGGCCGGCACAGGGCCGGTATTTCACGGAAGTTTGCCAGAATGCTGCCGTTACCGGACCTTACCGCACTTGTAACAGAGGTCATTTTGGCCTTAATAAAAACCTCGGCGGGATCCAGTGAACAGCCGGTATAATGAATCAAATCGACGAACCGCAAAGGCCTGCGGTCCCGGATCTGCAGCAGCCCACCGAACCTGGAATTCATAGGCACACCCGCTTTCAGCAGCGTACCGTTTACCAGCACACTGCATACAGTAGCCAGGGCCACCATCCCGTCAGGAACTGTAAAATCGCCAATTCTCTCACCGCCGCATGCTTTACAGACCAGGCTACTGGCGCAAAGCCTGGCAGAAAAAACCGGCCTCATAAGCAGCAGCGCTTTTTGAAAATCCTGCTTCCTCATAACAGAAATATTTACGGGCACCAACCCCGTACGTTTATTAACATCAAAGGTGGTAAGGAAAGCCAGCAACTCGATCCTGGAAATGGCAAATCCCACCTTCTCCTTAACCATTCCCTGCTTGAGCTCTTTTAGCCCGAGGTCAGTAATTGCCCTGCCGTCCCTTCTGCCGGCAAGGCGTGTCAATCCATGTTCATCCGTTAGCTTGAGATGATACCTGACTGCCCTTTCCCCCAGGTCCACTCCGAGGCCCTTCAGTTCACGGGCAATGACTATCGATCCAAGCGGCTTTGACGTATTGGCCAGCACCTGGAGTATGGAAAAAGTCTTTCTCTCCACTGTATCTGTCATAAAAGCTGTCTTATTACGGATTATGGAAGCCATTTGCCGTATTATAGCAATGGGACTATAATATGTCAAAACCCATTATTAAGACCTGGTAATCTCCGTTCTGATACTGTATATTTACCGGGCATAGAAAAGGGGGGCAGATATGGATATCAGCACCGGTATAGGCGACCTTGACAACCTGCTCCAGGGTTTGCTGCCCGGCGACAATATCGTCTGGCAGGTGGACGACATGGCCGACTATGCTTTCTTTGCGGAGAAATTTGCCCGCAAGGCTATCGACAGCCGTCTTGAGTGCATCTATTTCCGCTTCGCCAGGCATAAACCACTGCTGCCCGATATACCCGGCATCAATGTGCATAATATCGATCCTGCCCCCGGCTTCGACCAGTTCGCCGGTGAAGTTCACAGTGTCATTGAAAAAAGCGACCGCAACGCACGACTGATCTTTGATAACCTCTCGGTGCTGGCTACCACGTGGGCCACAGACGAGCAACTGGCCAACTTCTTCCAGGTCACCTGCCCATTCATATTTGAGCTGGGACCGGTGGCCTATTTCGGACTTACGCGCGGCAAACACCTGCACACCGCTGTGGCACGCATCCGCGATACCACTCAGATATTGATTGATGTTTACCATGTGAAGAACTCCATGTATATCCATCCCATTAAGGTCTGGAACCGTTACTCGTCGCAGATGTTCCTGCCTCACCAGGTTTCCGAGAACGGCTGGACACCCGTTTCCATCAGCGGTGATGCCGCCGTTGTATCCTCCAGCGCACTCAAGCAGCCTCTGACTTCATCCATCACTTCCATGGCGCACTGGGAAGTAGTCTACGACCGGCTGCTGCAGCACCGTGCCACAGCCGGGGAAAAGGACGTCTATTCACCGGAGACAGCTTCCCTCAAACATGAATTGGTACGCATGATGATAGGAGACCATCCTACTTTCAACAAGCTGGCAGGCGAATACTT
>JAPLHL010000463.1 GCA_026389655.1 Chloroflexota bacterium | reverse complement strand
TCCCCGATTTTCCAGATATCTCAGGTAGGCAAAGGCAAACACGGCGCTTTCGGTCCTGCGTGCTTCAACTATGACAAATGGCTGCGTAAGATTAAAAGTGCGTTTGACCCCAATAATACTGCTGACCCGACAGCATACTCGTCGCCGGAGGAATGATACCTCATGCATCGCCTATCATATAGCTATAAACTTAAAGAATCGTGTTTGAAGGAGGGCTGAATGAGTAACTACGACCTGATTGTTGTGGGCGGTGGCCCTGGAGGGAGTGCTGCAGCCAAGGAAGCCGCTGATAACGGTCTGAAGGTCATAATCCTGGAGCGCGGAAGATATTGCGGCGAAAAGAATTCTTCAGGATTTGGCTTGTCTCCTAAGGCTGCCCGTGACTTTGATTACATTAGTGAACTTGACGTTCCTTCGCTGTGGCCGACAAAATTCGGCGTTATGCACATCATCGACCCTAAGCCATCGAACGCAGACCGTATGACATGGGGCCTGACACCGCCCAGGCGGCACAGCTATCCCCAGGCCAGCGAGTATATGGTACAGATGATGTATCGGCCTGAATTCGACCAGTGGATGGCGGAGAAGGCTGTGGCAGCAGGTGCAAAACTAAAGCTCTCGACACTTGCGACAAACGTCATACGAAAAGGCGAAAACATTTGTGGTGTAATTGATCATAAAGGTAACGAGTATCGGGCGCCAGTGGTCGTAGCAGCCGATGGTGCTCACTCGCTAATAGCTCAAAAAGCGGGATTGCGCAAGAAATGGGAAAAAGACCAGGTTACTGTTTTAGCTACCGTAGACTTTGAGGCTGACTCAGAGCGGATAGCTGAGTATTGCGGAGATACTAACTGTCACATCTTCATGGGGCCGGAAAGAGGTGGCTATGTCTGTATCTTCCGCAACGGCTTCCATATTGGTTCACGACCCGCAAAGACCCTTCACAATGAAGTAGATGCAGGCCACAACATCTCTACGAGATCAGTAAAGGACAACATACAATTGGATTTTGTCCAGCGTCTCATCAAGGCTACTCATGCAAAGCCGCGCGAGTTTCAGCTTCACTTTCTACCCTGGTTGAAAACGTTCAACGAAAGGATTTATAAGGGGGGACTTATGCTCACCGGCGATGCAGCAGGAATGGCAGAACCGTTTATGGCCGAAGGTGTGTGGCAGGCTATGTACTCATCGAGGTTGGCCGCTCAGGTAGCTTTGCGAGCGCACAAAGATAAGGATTTCTCTAAGATTTACCTGAAACAGTATATGGATGAACTCAAGTCTTCACCTGTCGGCGTCGACTTCACCGCCGGCCCGGTACTTCGAGATTTCTTCGCTGAGTGGACGTCGCAGACCTTCTATGACCTCTTCGATAACCTGGACGATGCGATATTCTATGGCATGCTTACTATGGCGGAGCCTCATGCCCAGGGTATGCTGCGCGTTCCCGCTATTTTAATGGACATGATCCCTCAACTTTTGTTCCTGGCCAGATACTATTACCCGATAACAGAGGAAGCTTCAAGGGACAAAATTAAAAATATTATACCGATCATAAAAGCTTTTGCTCCTATGCTACAGAGCATGGGAGGACCAACGGCAGGAGGTAAAGAAAATGGATGAATACCGTCTCAATAAACGAGGCTTGATTAATGTGATTGAATCCCCTGTTGATTTCATATCGGTCGATCATGCTAAGTGCATGGGTTGCCGCAACTGTGTGATTATATGTGGCATGGATTTATGGAAGATGCGGGGTGGCAAGTCGATGCTGAGTCCGGACTATAAGAAATTCTGCACAGAGTGCGCTTCGTGCTACACCGTCTGTGACTTTGATGCAATCGAATTCACTTTTCCGCCGGGTGGATATGGTATCGCCTATGAAAGAGGTTAACAAAGTCACTTCTGCTAAAAGCGACTTGAGGGGGTCAAGGTACTATTTTACTTTCCTGACGAATACATGATACTGGCCGCCCTCTTCCTCTACACCCATAAATTCATTCCCCGTCATTTTAGCCCAGCTGGGCATATCCTGCTTGATGCCTGCATCATCGGCGACAATTTCCAGCACCTGCCCGGTCTGCATCTGCTTAATCTGTTTGGCAGTATTCACAATTGGCATAGGACAGTATAACCCAACACAATCCACGGTTACGTCGGCTTTCATATACTGCTCCTATATAAACAGGCTAATTTTGCTTTCTGCCGCTTCAGCAACATAGGTAGCTACGCCGGCAAAACTCTCGACCTCAGGTATAAATGCATCTTGACCTATACCCATCATCCCCATCGTTGTAGTACAGGCAATAAACTTGACGCCCAAGTCAGTGGCTATCCGCATCAGTTCGTCCACCTGGGGAGATTTGATGTCCTTCATCAATCCCTGCATCATCGACTTGCCCATGCCCATCATGTGAAATTTGGAAAGCGGCAACCTCTTGGCCCCACCGCGGTTCATAAAATTCAGCATTTTGCGCATGATGCCTTTGCTCTTGATGCTACCCTCATTTCTTTTTATCACGTTAAGTCCCCAGAAGGTAAAAAAGATGGTTACATCCATCCCGGCTGCGGCCCCGCCTATGGCTATGTTAAACGCAGCGATGGCCTTATCCATCTCCCCTGAAAATAAGACCAGGGTCATTTTGTCTTTTTCAGCCATATCTGCACAACCTCCTAGCCCAACGGCTTACCGCAGCTCTTGCACTTGACAGCCTTTGCTTCCAGGATGATAGCACCGCAACTTGGACAGCGTCCGAAACTCTTTTTACAGACCTCACAGAACGGCGATTCCGCTACCACCAGCTCGACATCGCAGTACGGACAGAC
>JAPLHL010000354.1 GCA_026389655.1 Chloroflexota bacterium | reverse complement strand
AGGTTAACAAGGTAAGCAGGGGTAACGATCTTGGGCTTGGCGGCGATGACCCGGCCTTCCCGTACTATATTTACTTCGTCCATAAGGGCGGTAACCATATAGTAATAAACGTTGGTGCTGCCAAATGTAGCCAAGCGTTGCCTTGGCGGCCGTATGACCAACGTATTCTCTATGGCAAACTTAATCTTTTCGTCCGATTCCATCTATTTCACCGGTCAGAAATACTCCTGGACTGCAGCAAAATTTCGCTTTATTCTGTCTTTCCCCTGGATGATTCCGTTGGGCTCAGTATTATGTCCGGGAACCAGGTATTCTGCATCCAGTTGCGATATCCTTTCTATGCTCTTCTTTAATAATATAGTACTACCGCCCGGAAAATCCGTCCTTCCAACGCTCATAAAAAATACAACGTCACCGGTTATAAGTACTTTTGTATCAGGCAGGTACAGGCAGACCGATCCGGGTGAGTGACCGGGAGTGAGAAATACCTGAATTTTAAACCCATCCTTGCCAAGATCCATGGCGCCCTCTTTCAGATGGAACAGTGGGGTGAATCGGGGTGGCTTCATTCCAAACATAGTGTACATACGTTCACCGATGGTCGTCCTGAAATCGTCCTCTTCTTTAGATAATGTGACTGAAGCGCCGCTTCTATTGATGATCAACTCATTTGCCTGGCAATGGTCGGGATGACTATGAGTGTTAATGATCAACCCGATATCTTCGATTTTAATCTTATCGCCCTTCATCGATTCTTCGAGGCTTTCAAAACATCCCTCGCTGGATTCATTGACTATATGACCGGGGTCGATAATAACATGTGGCTTATCCCCCTGAAGTAATCCCGTTAATATACTCGTATTACAATTATTTCCCATGCCCTGCCATATATAGCAAAACAAATTAGAAGTTAAGTTCACTGATTTGTGGTATTTCATCGGGCACCTGCTTTAAATTAGCATGGGGATTTATATCAGATTAATGAGCTGATGGAAAGCCGCATCAATATTCTTATGGGTATCGTCTACCAGGACTTCTATGATAGAGCCGGCGACTTTAAGTACCTTGTTTTCCTCTGTTTCTCCCAGAAGTGCAATCATTTGTTCGATTCTGGAGTCAAGTTGCACCTGGTCTTCTTCGGGCACTTTTTTCGATTTTGGCAGGGATAGCAGGGGATCGCAGAAAAGTATCGGACGCATCAATGCGCTTTCATAGACAAACCTCGTTTGCCGGTTGCTTCGTGAGATATTCCAGGCGGCTCTGTCATCATCGACAGGTTTTATCCACTCCAGTGCATAGGTAAACTGGCAGTTGATAAAGTCGTGTTCGACCAGGAATTTAGTCGCCTCGAAGTCTTTTACGCCCATTGTAAGCTGAAAATATACCTCTTCGAGTTTTTCGGGGGCAATACCTTTGACCGTTGCAGTGTGCCTGCAATCCTCCGGTATCTGGAAAATACTGTACTCCAGCGAACCATGCAACACAGTATGGGCGGCCTCGTGCCGGATAGCACCGGCTCTTCCGGCTTTGCTATAGGGTGACAACTTTTCCTGGCATATCAGCAAGCGGGGATAACCGCGTAGCACTTCATAGGTACATGCTGAAACTACATCAACCGTGTTAAACGAAAGGCCCAGCTTGAACTTTTCCTCGCGCAGGAAGCTATTTAGATTTTCTTCGGTGTCGAAAGCGTATACTTCAATTTTGTAAGGCACACGTTGCCCAAAACGTTTGTAACAATCGTTCAGGACTTCGGAGACTTCTTTCTTAAAGCTCCCGGAAACGTTGCCACGTGCAAAATAGCTTACATCCACTGCCGACATATCTAATTAAGACAAAGATATCAATGTTAAGCGGTAAAGTCAATAATCGTGATACAATTTAAAAAGTAAATTTTACAGGGTGTTAGCAAAATGAAGAGAATCTGGGCTCCCTGGCGTATGCAATATATACTGCAATCCGATAAGGGCAAAGGCTGCATACTGTGTGATAAACCCGCAGAGAAAAAAGACAGGGATAATTATATCCTTTATCGCGGCAAGGCCAATTTCATCATGCTAAATGCATATCCGTATGCACCCGGCCATTTAATGATCGCACCATACCGGCATATCGCCAATGTTACTGATGCCGACGGCAAAGAGGCTAAGGAGCACATTGAGCTTATTCAGCTATGCGTCAGGTTGCTTTCAAAGGAAGTCAATGCTGCCAGTTTTAACATCGGAATGAATATTGGCAGGGTGGCGGGCGCAGGTGTCGAAGGTCACATACACACGCATATCGTCCCGCGCTGGAACGGCGATAATAACTTTATGGCTGTTGTGTCCGATACCAGGGTATTATCTGAGGGACTAGATGCCACGTATAAGAAGCTGAAGGCGGGGTTGGATCTGATTATTTAAATATTCTACTTGACTGATGTGGTCCTTTGACTGTTAACCAATAATCATTTTATCGAGGACCTTTTCGCTATCTATAGTCGTCAGAGCGATAATACGGTCATTCTCTTTCAGAACAGTATCGGTATTGGGGATCCTTGGCCGCTCACCCTCACGCATCAGCAGCGCTATAGTTGTATCGGCTGGCAATCTTAGATGGCCGATCGATTTGCCGATTGCCGGCGATTCCTTCGTGACCAGTAATTCGACCACCTCTTCCATTTGCCCGCTCATTGTAAGTAAATGTATGAGGGGATGGGCCGGTATTTCCTGTTCCACATGTTCGAGTATGGTATTGGTAACAGATATGGTGCCGTCTATACCAAGTTTTTTAAAAATATTTTCATTTACTGGATTATTGACAAGTGCGATTGTTCTGGGTACCTTGAAACGGTGTTTTGCCACCTGGCAGGACACAAGATTGTCCTCGTCTTGACTAGTAGTGGCGATTAGCACATCGGCCCGGTTAAGGCCGGCCTCTGTAAGCACTGCAGTTTCGCAACCATCGCCGCGCATGCAGCAACTGCCCAGTTCATCCTCAAGCCGCTCGCATTTCCGTACTTCTCTTTCTATGATCAGTACCTCATGTCCCTGGTTAAGCAAAGCCTTACTGAGATAGTAACCTATGTTTCCGCCGCCAACAATAACGATATATAAGGGTTTGAGCACGGTCAGATCTTCTCCAGCCTGTTAAATAGTATATCAGCGAAGACTTCAGTAGGGCTTATGGATTCAAGCCCAAGCTGCTCATAGATATCTTTTCTTAGCGGGTCATAAATGCGGCAAATGACCCGGTGCACCTTGAAAATATGTTTTGCTATTTGTGCCGCCATAACATTACGGTTGTCTCCCTGCGTGAGTGCGATAAATGCATCCGCACCCTCGATGCCTGCCTTACGCAGCATCTCTTCATCGGTACCGTTACCTATAAGGGCGGTTCCACTGAAAGTAGGCGGTAATCTTCTGAAGCTGTACGCATCAAGGTCTAAAACGGTAACCTTATGGCCGGCGGCGTCAAACATCGCAGCCAGCTTGCCGCCTACACGGCCGCATCCCATAATGACTATGGTCTTCCTGTTCTGTTTTACGGTTTCGGTTCCCGGCATATCAACACCCTGCATGGCGCGTCTTCTAATACATGGGGCACGGCATTGCCCATAGTAAATGAGCCAAATCTCTTCTTATAATTCATGCTCATGATTATCATGTCCACTTTATTTTGCCTGGCTACCTCAATTATTGCCGGGCCGACCTCGCGTGCCTGGATGATCTCAGTTTCAACCTCAAAATCGTTTTGCTGCGCATATTCCTCAGCTTCGAGCAACACTTTTTCGGCAGCTTCCATATCGGACTTAATTATAGCATCGACTGGTAAGCTTCGGTTAACCTCTATCACATAGACAATAAATATCTTGGATTTGGATTTTTTCCCTATCTTGCAAGCAAGTTCGACTGCTATCTGGTCGACCCCGTTGCCGCGTGCCGCCACTAATAACTTTTCGAGTTCCATAAATAACCAGACCTTATAGATTTATCTCCAGCAATCAACATTATAGTGTGGTTCGATATGTTATTCCAGTTTAACCTAATCCCGGTGCTTCAAGGAACTGTCCATTACTTTCGTCCGGCCCGGATTTCCTTCGCCGGTGAGTGTACCAGTATACTACGAGCCCCAAACCGATCCACTCGAAGCCTACCCACCTGCTGTAAGGCTGCATGATAACCACTACTACCCATGTCATGCTTGTTCCCAGCAGGCCAAGAATAGCTGTTAATGGCAGGTAGTAGCCCTTGACCTTTATATTCAAGCCCAGCCTGAAAGGCCTTGGTATGTCCGGTTGCCTGATTCTTAAAGCAAGTATGGAGGCGTGTGCCAGAGCAAATGACATCATCGAGCCGAATGCATACAGGCCACCTAAATTTGAAAACATATTAGGAACAAAAAATCCTGGCGACTGCAACGCAATAGCAATGATCGTAAAAATAATTATTGAGAAATAGGGGGTTTTGAACTTCGGGTGGACCTTACCCATTATGGGAGGAACCAGCTTGGCGCGGCTGAGAGAAAAAGAAAGTCGCGAAATTCCGAGCAATCCAGCATTGGTGGCAATAAAAAGGATGGTAGCGGCAAGAATTGCTACCAGGACGGGCAATAATGCCTGTACTCCAGCAATGAGTCCCCGGAAAAATGCCTGGTAAATCTCGATGTTGGACCATTGTGCCGCTATTTCGGCTGGGTTCATGCCCTGGGAAAGCTTGCTGGCAATGCCTGCAATGGGATCTGTGGACCAATTTTGCACAAGTTCAGTGTGTGGCATGGTTGAGAAAGCCGATACCGATATTCCGGCAAAAACGACCAATATGACGACAGTCATGATAACCAGTGCCCGCGGTGCTCTGACCTCCGGCCTCTTGGTCTCCTCCGCCATTTGCGATATCGTTTCCAGGCCGGTGAAAGCAATGGCAGCTATAGCTATGCCGAAAAGCAGGTCCTGAGGGGAAGGCCAGTAGTTCGTAATCCTTTCGAGGACAATTTGCGGGTTGAAGAAAAACAGGACTGCGAGGGTAATCAGGAGTGCCTGGGTGGCAAGATCAAGCAGGGCAAGCGTGATATTCAGGATTGAGGATTCTCTTACGCCGATAATATTAATTGTCATCAGGAGTGCCACAATTGACATGGCACACGTTGTCATGACGACGGGAGATGTTTTGAGCGGCATCCAGAATAAGCCCAGGTACGAAGGTATTGCAAATGATGATATGGCAATGGTCACGATGTAGCCGAACATCAGTCCCCAGCCTGCTATGAAACCTGTGAAGTCATTGAATCCATGGCGGGCGAAGCTTGCAGAGCCTCCCGATTCCGGGAACATAGCTGTACCTTCGGCGTATGACAGGGCTGTAAAAACGAAGATGATGCCTGCTAAGCCAAGAGCCACAGGTGTTGCGCCCGCAGCCGCCAGAGCAACCACTCCCAGGGCATAATAAATGGACGATCCCACATCACCGTATGCGATGCTAAAAAGATGGGTAGTCCGAAGGACCCGCCTGAGCGGCCTTATCTTAAACCGTTGAGGGCGACCAAACTTATCGCCAGGCTTGATTTGCCAGCTATTTTTCACTTTTAAGTCGTAGTGGAGTCAATTGTTGGCAAATTGTAATCTTGAGCTTAACTATTGTCAAGATTGCAGACCTGAGATTGTGCAAGAGTATTGAAAACGTTTTGTTTTAAGTTTAAAATGCTTAGTTAGTATAATCAGTCATGGAGGAGGTCTAAGACTTATGATTAAGAACTGGTTCACAGCTATTTGTTTAATCCTTGTTTTATCGGTCGTATTAGTCGGCTGCGCTCCTGCAGCTCAGTCACCGGCTGCCGTTTCAGTGACATATGATGATTTCCAAAAGCAGAATAATGTAGTCCGGGATATTAATGTTAGTAACGGCGAGACGATTACTGTAACTCTCTTCTCCAATGCTACAACAGGGTTTAAATGGGTTGAGAGTACTCAGATTAGCGATCCACAGGTACTACAGCAGGTTGATCACAAATATATTGCCCCCGGCGACACAGGCGGCAAAGTAGGTGTTGGTGGCACAGAGGTATGGAGTTTCAAAGCTTTGAAAGCCGGTAAGAGCACAATCTCCACCGAGTACAGCCAGCCCTGGGAGAAAGGCACGAAAGGTACGTGGACATTTAAACTCAACGTTACAGTTAAATAGAAATAAGTCTCTCTAGAATGATCTGAAGATTAAAACCCAGTTTATAGATTACCTGTTCGGATAATAAAAAAGCCTCTACTGACTGCCATCGCTGTTAAAACAGGGTGATCCCGTCAGAACAGGCTTTTTATCTATCTGGAAGAGCAGGACCTTAGATTATCCGCAAACTTGTTCAAATAAGCATCACCCGGAAGTATCGAGGATAATACCTTTGCTGCAAGAGGAAGCGACTTTTCAACGGGCAAGCAGTATTGCATAACCAGGAACTTCTGCCGCAGCTTCGTAACTTCATTCTTAACGGTCTTGTTTGATTTAATGCAGTCTGCCAGGTATTCGGCCAAAAGTTCAAAATCCTTTTCTCTCATACCGAACCGGGTCATTTCCTGAGTTCCCATTCTAATTCCACTGGAATCAACGAAGCTATTATCATCGGGTAAAGCCTGGTAATTCGTGATTATATTGTTTTCCTCCAGCCTGCGGGCTATATTCTCGCCGGTACCGAATTGCCTTACGCGAATAACAACCTGGTGCGTCTCAGTAAAACCATCAGCGGCGAGACCCTCCACTGATATCCCCCGGCTGTTCAGAGCCCTGGCGAAAGCACGGGCATTCTTTACTACCTGCTCCTGATAAGCAGTTTTGAACTCGTTCATTTCGTAAGTGGCCATTAGAAGGCCGAGTAATGTGCCAAGATGGTGGTTGCTTGTAGAGCCTGGAAATGCTCTTCCCTTAATCTCGATCCAGAGTTTTTCCAGGCCTGTTCCAGGTCCCATGTTGCTGGCAATTACACCTCTTTGCGGTCCAAAGAATGTCTTGTGGGCACTTCCGGTAACAATATCTGCGCCTTCTGCAAAGGGCGCCTGGAAGCAGCCGTAGAGGCCAAGAACATGTGCCATATCGAACATTATGATCGGCCGAGGGTTCAGCTTACTCGTGATATCGAAGACGAATTTGACCGGCTCCCGGTACAGGAACATGCTTTTACCGAATATTATGAGCTCCGGCTTAGCAGATTCAATAAGAGATGCTAGCTTCGCCGTATCGGTCTTATACGGATTTTCTTTGAGCACGGGAAAGTTGAATACATTCTCTTTTCCAGTCTCTAAATTGTCAGCTACAAAATTAAACAGGGCGCCCATCGGTTGTGCGCTCAAGTGCCCACCATTTGTCAATTCATTATTGATTACAGCACGTATCTTTCTTGAAGGCTGATTCACCGGCTTATCGCGATTGAGAAATTTGACGATGCCTTTGAATACTACCTCGTTAGCCATGTTGCCGCTTATCGGGCGCAACTCAATATTTGAGCAGCCGAAGTATAACTGGAGCTCTTTTCTTAACTCCTCTTCAACATCTCTTATGAAATCGGTTGCCTGGTAGTAGTAGACTTCCTTGCCTTTTATCGTACGGTGTTCCGCATAGCGCCCGCACGGGTCTGATATCTCACACATTTTAACCAGCAGACTCGGGCTTGACTCGGACGGAATAAGGTTAATACATTCCGTCTGCCGCCAGATGTTGTTGGCAGCTGTCCTACTTAAAAGTTTCTCTATCTTTATTTGAAAATCAGACATGACATACTCCGTCGGATATTTTTATAAAGCATACATGAAGAAGCTGTAATTTAACAAACTGAAATTTGCGAAAAAGTGCATCCAAACTTATCATATATAGGTTTGGATCACATAATATTTTGCCTGAGGGAGTATCACTTGAACAAACGTAACATTATCGCGGTGGTTTGCATAGCTGTAATTATGGTGGCGGGATTGACCTTAGCTGCCTGTAGTTCTGCAAGTAGTAATTCGATAAACGGCCCGGTCATTTCTTCCTTGACCCCTGAACATCCGGATGTTTACCCGGTAGGTAACACGCGTGTGACTTGTGTTGCAGCGGCCAAAGACGGCGGTGCACTGAGTTACCAGTGGGTCTGCAATGACGGAACGATTACAGGCAGTGGTCAAACTATCACGTGGGAAGCCCCGAAAACCTACGGCGATTTCCATATCATGTGCACAGTCTTTGATAGCAGCGGTAATAAAACCAGCCAGACCGCAACTGTTACCGTACTCGTGCGTGACCCTTCAAAATGTTGTAGATAGTGAGGGATATGCAGACAAGTTCGTTGCAACTGGTTCTGCCAGCACTGCTCCTGTTTTCATCTGTACTTGTTGCATGTTCCCCTGAATCTCAGCTCCAGGTCCTGCAACATAATATAACGATTAATGAGTTTACTGCTGATACTGCACAGAGTGTTGCTACAGTGAAGGGTGTTGTCAAGAACCAGGGTATATGGCCAGTTCAGAATTGCATTGTGACCGCCGACTTCTATGATTACAAGGGTTACAAGATAGGGACATATACAGATACTTTGCAGCGGCTCGACCCTGGCCAGGCTTGCGATTTTAAGGTAGAACTTAAGGGAACTGATGCCTGGAAAGTCGCTACGTATAAAGTATCGGTTGTTAGTAAATGAGGGTTTCTATTATGCTTACGATCAGGCATGATATACTGGAATCGGCGATGATAGTTCGGTACTATACAATTATTGTTGCATTAGCTTTCATGGCATTTTGCATATTTCCGCTGCAGGCAGCCTGCATATCAGCATCCAACTTGAAGATAATAGACTCCCAGTTGACTGCGCGTGAATTTACAGGTGATTTAAATATAAAGAGCAGCATGGCTGTTGTATCGGGTACAGCAAAAAATTCCAAAGACTCTTCCATTAATAACTGTGTAATATCGGTCATCTTTTACGATGCTCAGAAGAATAATATTGGAGTGGCATCGGCAACCAGACAGTCGCTGGATGCCGGTGAAACCTGGAATTTTATTGTGCAATTGACCAGCTCCGATGCCTGGAAGGCACGCAGCTACGATATAAATACCTCAGATCAATAAACAGCCCGGCAATTCATTGTTTTTATCTGATTAATTAGATATACTGCTATTACTTACGCCATGGAGGAGGATTGAACGTACGATGAAAAGAGGCCGGTATTTCATACTTACATTACTGATTTCAACGTTACTTATATCTTTCGGATTAATGTCATGTAGTAAAGCTGCAACCAATGATGGCCAGCTCAGCATTCAGAGCTTGACGCCCGTGCAAAGCCAGACTTCTCCGGGGGGGGCTGTCGTTATAGTAAGCATGGTTACGAACCCCGGCAACGCAAATCTCAACTATAAATGGTCTGCCACGGGTGGTGGTTTTGGAGGGGCAGGTGCAAATAATACCTGGCAGGCTCCATCTCAAGTGGGTACCTATGAAATCACGCTGACGGTCGAGGATGGCAAAGGCGGCACTGCGCAATCAAAAACTTCTATATTGGTATCAAATAACAGGAGCCCGGCAATAACAGGCCTATCAGCTGACCCAGTAAATGTTATGCCCGGCGGAAGTACGACAATCAATTGCGTTGCTAATGACCCGGACGGTGATATTGTCAGATATAGTTGGAACGCTAGTGAAGGGACTGTTTCAGGGACGGGCAGCAAGATATCCTGGGTTTCTCCCAGTAAATCGGGTGATTTCGGGATAACTTGCGTGGTCAGCGACGGAAAAGGTGGTGAAGCGAAGCAGACAATTACAATCAAGGTGTCTCCGGCGGGCAGTGACATCAGTATCTCTTTGACGAAACAAGAAAGTGGGACGGTGAGTTCAACTGGCGAAAAGGATACAAATCGTTACCGGTCAGGTGATGATGGGGCAAACCTCACTTACCGGGCCTTCTTCACTTACGATATTTTCAGTTTAAACAAGACCAATGTAAAACAGGCCAAGATAAAGTTTGC
>JAPLHL010000131.1 GCA_026389655.1 Chloroflexota bacterium | reverse complement strand
AAAGTCATTATCCAGCCCATTTTCTGCCGATGCAAAGGAAGCTTTTTATGCTTACGCTGAAAGCCAGAGCGTAATAGAGTACATGGCATCCAGTTTTGGAAAAAATAAAATCAACGATTTGCTTACCCGGTTGAACGATGGATACTCAATGGACGATGCCTTGATGAAAGTATATGGCTTCAATCTCGACGGCCTGGACAAAGGATGGATGGACTGGCTGATGGCCCAGCCGGACAAGAAAACCTCATTTGCCCCGTCAATTACTCCCGGTATTGGTGAGATATTCACTCATCCGGTCTACGCAACGGCCGCAGGTTAAACAGATGGATAAATCATCCTATACCATTCACGATTTACCACCTTCGGAAAGGCCGAGAGAGAGGTTACAGCGCCACGGAGTTGAAGCGCTGGCTACCGCAGAATTGCTTGCCCTGTTGATGGGCAGGGGTATCAGCGGCGAATCAGTCATGATCACCGCCCAGAGGCTGCTGGCAGAATTCGGCAACTTGCAGAACATGGCCGCCGCATCGGTGGAAGAGCTATCCAAAATCAAAGGCATTGGCGTAGCCAAGGCATCACAGATCAAGGCAGCTTTCGAGTTAGGCAGACGTAGAGACGATCCCGATTACAATTATAAAGGAGACCCGGTCCAATCGCCTGAGGCAGCGTTTAAATCCATGCAGGAAAAGCTGAGAGGCAAGAAAAAAGAGCATTTTTTCATCCTTTGCCTTGACACCCGGAACCGTGTAAGCAGCAAGAAACAGGTCTCACAGGGCAACCTGGACAGCAGCATAGTCCATCCCCGGGAGGTATTCAAAGACGCCATTTCCTCCCTGGCTTCCTCAGTAATCTTCGTTCATAACCACCCCTCCGGCGATCTCGAACCATCGTCCGAGGACATAACCCTGACAAAGAGGCTGGTTGAAGCGGGGGAACTGCTTGGAATACCCGTCCTGGACCACATCATTGTGAGTGACAGGGGATACACCAGTATGAAATCAAGGAATTTAATTTGAGGTCAAACCATGATTAAGAGCCGTATATCAATATTCACCAGCGCACTTATCGCTATTATTCTTATTCTCACAACACTGCCGGGATGCGTGATATCAGCGAATAAATACGACCTGAACCTGTGGGACAGCGGACCGCTTACGCTTGACCCTGCGATATCCAGCGAGATGTCATCGCATATTTACGTCATGCAGATTTTCAGCGGCCTGGTCAAGTTCGATGCGCAACTGAAGCCGGTCCCTGACATTGCTGAAAGCTGGGACATCAGTGCGGACGGCAAGACATATACCTTCTACCTGCGTAAAGAAGCCAAATTCCATGACGGCAGGCCGGTAACCTCTACAGACATAAAATACTCGCTCGAACGCACCTGTGACCCCGCCACCGGTTCGCAGACAGCTTCAACATATTTGAGCGATATAATAGGGGTGCAGGATGTATTGTCCGGTAAATCAAAGGACCTGGCCGGGGTGCAGGTTATAGATGCTTCTACACTGAAGATCACCATTGACGCACCCACAGCTTATTTTCTTTCCAAGATGGCTTATCCCACTGCTTTTGTCGTGGATAAGAAAAACGTGGAATCCGGCACGGACTGGTGGCAAAAGCCCAAAGAAATATCCAAGGAGTATATAGACCGTGCCCAGGACCCCGCCGGTCCATTCGCCAACCAACTCCACATATTCCCTGAATTCAGTTTGCAATATATCGGATTCAATACCAGCAAGCCACCCTTCGATGACCCCCTGGTACGGCAGGCATTCTGCTATGCAGTTGATAAGGGACGCATCATTAAACTCATTCAAAAAGACATGGCTACCAAAGCCGAGGGCATCATCCCGGTGGATATGCCTGGCTATAACAAGGATGTTAAAGGCCTGGACTTCGACCCTGCCAAAGCCAAAGAACTGCTGGCTAAATCCAAATATGGTTCTGCCGCCAATCTGCCACCCATCATACTAACAACAGGAGGATACGGTGGGGTGGATGTAGCAGACTATCTGGGCGCCATTTTACAGGACTGGAAACAAAAT
>JAPLHL010000207.1 GCA_026389655.1 Chloroflexota bacterium | reverse complement strand
GTACCCTACGGCCCGGTCAGGATTATGCCTGCGCTATCTACCCTTCATTACGGCCAGGCTATCTTTGAGGGTTTAAAGGCCTTTTACTGCAAAGACGGATCAATCAATGTATTCCGCCTGGAAAGGCACGCCGACCGTTTGAATAAGTCCTGCCAGCGGCTGTGCATTCCCGAAGTGGACAAGAAGCTATTTATCGACGGACTGACGCACCTGATCAAACTGGACAGGGAGTGGGTACCCAAACAGAGGGGATACTCGTTGTATATACGACCGTTTGCTTTCGCTGCGGACAGCCACCTGGGCGTACACGTTTCCCATACGTACCAGTTTATGATCATCCTGTCGCCGGTGGGCGCCTATTATAAAGAGGGACTGAACCCGGTCAAGCTGATAACAGCAATTGAACACGCAAGGTCCGTGGAAGGCGGCATGGGCGCTGTCAAAACAGCAGGAAACTACGCAGCCAGCCTATTAGCAGCGCACGAAGCGCAGAAGAAGGGCTTCACGCAGGTGCTCTGGCTGGACGGAATCCACCGCAACTACGTGGAAGAGGTCGGCACCATGAATGTGTTCTTCCAGATAGGTGATGAGCTAGTCACGCCCCATTTGAGCGGCACAATACTGGCCGGGGTGACCCGTGACTCTGTCATACATCTTGCCAAAGCCTGGGGATTGAAAGTCAGCGAGCGACGGCTGGCCATGGACGAAGTCATGCGATCCGCTGAAACGGGTACTTTAAAGGAAGCCTTCGGTACGGGCACAGCCGCCGTTATCTCGCCGATAGGGCTTATTCATCACAAAGGTAAGGACATCATCGTAAATAAGAACAAACCAGGCGAGCTGTCGCTTAAACTGTACGACGCTATCACCGGCATACAATATGGGGAGAAACCAGACAAATTCGGCTGGATTACGAAAATAAAATAAGCCCGGAAAATTAGAAAGTACAGCCGTTTTATTGGAACGCAGAGTCCTTGACACCTATTTGTCACAAAATATATACTTTAACTCTGCGTTTCTCGATGGGCCATTAGCTCAGCTGGTTAGAGCACAGTCCTGATAAGACTGGGGTCTCTGGTTCGAATCCAGAATGGCCCACCATAATGTACAATGTGGGGAACCTCCAGGTTCTCTGCCAGCGGTCCATCGCTTAATAAAGGAATTGTATATCTTAATTCTGCCTTATCACCTGTCACGACTACTTCTTTGACAAAGCTCTTGATGAAGGACTTCCTTTCGGCGATGGAACTCTCGGTAAGCAGATCACGTAACTCATTTACATATTGAGTTACCGTTTCTAAATCTGCCAGCTCCACTTTTCTGGCTTTCATCTGCCATTCCAGTTCCCATTTTTGAGACTCCAATTTAACCTTTTGTTCTTTTAGTTGTTTTATCCTAGGGGACAAATCATCCAGGGTTACTTTGCCTGTCTCGATGGCATCGTATAAACGGTCCAACCTTCTATTGACCTCAGCTATTTCTTTCAATACAGCATCCAGTTGATCTCTATGTGCAGTATAGGCGACATCCATCTCTTCATTTACCAGTCGAACTAGTTCACGCAAGTTTTCCTCGGTGAGGATATGCTCTTTAATCTTATCGATAATGAGTCTCTCAAACTTGCGGCTATTGAGATAGTGTGATTTACACAAGCCTGACCCTTTCTTGAGCAGAGTTCCGCAGACGTAGTAGTTGAATTTACCGCTCTTGGCATCCTGGCCGACCAGCGCTTTGCCGCAATGGCCGCATTTGGCCAGCCCGCTCAGAAGATTGTGACTGCCCAAGGGCCAGAAGTATTCGATCCTTCGCAATACGACAAGCTGAGAGCTTGGCAGATCCGAGAAGGCCACCTTGAATAATCGTCAATCTACGCCGTGCATCGTATTGTCGAAGTAACAGTACGTCAAAAAGTTCAGATCGCTGAGAGAGTATTCAGTCCTCTACTCTTCCACTCTAGCTACCTCAGAACGAACGATGAGTCATACTATCTTCGGCATCCAGTTTTGACATCGTAGGCAGTCTATACCTATCGTTTGATGGGTGACCTCGTTCGGGTCCTCTTCATCTACTTCTCGCACGTTTCCTTTTTGTTTGCGGAAACAAGTTTGTAGCTGTCAGAGACCTCCAGCACTCCCGTACTTTGATTGTGAGTGCTGCAAAGAGGGTAGATATACCACTTATTATCGGTACTGTCAGATTTCTGGACGTGAGCACCCACCAGGTCTTTCTTCACGCATAAAGTGACAGGACAATAGGTGGTTGATTGGCCGCTGAACTTCTCCCAATGTTTCATCCATGAACCACAAGCGCATGTAGTTTGAGACGTTCCGTTGATATTTTTGATTTTCATAATTCTCCTCTGTTCCTGAGTTCAGGTTGTGTCATCCTTTAAAGCAAATAGAGCATATTATTCGACCACTTTTTTCTGATTTCTTACTTGCACCAAACGGTATTGCCTCTGCCGCTAGAGCTACCTTCCTACATACATGATATTACATGCGAATATCTGTAGTAAGAGCCACCGGTCTTGCAGCCCACTGTCAGGATAACTGCATTCGGATTCGCAGCGCCCAGAAGTCCTGTAGAGGCAAAGTATTCCTCAGGTCGTGGAAGCGCATCTTACGAACACCCACTCGCCTCACTATCTAGCAAAGTTACGAGTAGCAACGTAAGCGCCAAACGGCTTGCCGTCCAGATGGCAGAACACAGGGGAGCCATTGAGTGATATAGGCCTTCCATCTCCCCCAGTTATCTAGCCTGTAGTCATTGCTGGCTTTTACGCAAAAAGCCAGAACATGATTCGTCACACAATTCATCGTTTTGTATGATCGGAGATCATAGGGGCTCATTCAGGATTCCATCAATCGGCAATATTCTTTGCTTTGCCCTTTTCGACGGCCTTTGGGAAGTTTTTGCGGTTGGCAGTAGCGGAAAGCGACGTCTCTACCCTTAACTGTGAGACTTGGTCATCCTGTTGAACGCGCTTGTCTTTACCTCTGGCCACTGAATGGCCGGCTGCCTTTAACCTATTGGGTCTTTCTCTGTTACTACTGCGGATTTTACTCGATTTTTTTGATCTATCATTTGAGGGTTTATTTATGCCAGTACCATAAAAATCCGAGATAGTACGGATCGCTTTTTCGGCAAAGCTTATATTTTCTCTCCAACGTGTTAGAGTGAAATCATACACCAGACTTTTATACATATTATCTAGTTCGCTATATGAATCCTTTCGAAACTTCGCGTGCATTCGGCTTTGTTCCTGGTAATAGTGGTAATCCTGATAAGCGTTGACCACATATTGGTTCAATAGATTGACTATGTCTTCCTTATCTGCAATAGCACTAAACCACAGTATTGGTCCTATGCCATCACTGGCAAAATTTTCATATTTGTAGGTGGTGAGCCATTCTCTTAGCGTATCACGCCCCTTTTCGGTAATATGGAATACATTCTTTGTCGGAAATTTCTCTTGTTCTACGCGGTCAGCTTCTGCCAGTCCTTCCTCCAACATTGTATTAAGGTATCTGTATACAACATGCCGGGTCGGCCGGAGAGGTTTGAAGAATTTCTTGGTAAGCTCATACCCTGTTGCTGGCGCGTAATACAGAAATCCTAGCAATGCAAATTTCAAGTTCATATTTCGTCTCCAGCTAACATCGTGCGCCAAAATTGCGCATGTTGATCAACGTTACTCAATTCTAACAACCATTTTATCCAAATAATTTTAACGCAAAATAGTAATACATGCAACTAGTATTGTATAGGGCAGCATCGATTATGTGATATTGACATCAGTATTTTAAATGGTATAATGGATAGCTAGTAACAAATGATACTAGTGCCGAGGAGATCAGGAAAGCTTTGGACTTGCTACTTATTTATGTTGACGTTGTTCAGCAGGCCACTGCTGCAATTTCAAACAAGACTTTGGTAAGACCATCAGGCAAACCTCGCAAATTCATGGCGCACATCGTCTCACCGGGACTTTGCTATCAACCTGATAAGGTGCGGCATCATTGGGCTATTATTTACGGCAACATCTCATAGTGACTTTTTCGCGCGAATCTCACATTCCAGAATGTGAGAGAACTTGTTCTTGGCAATTGGATGTCCAATAGCTTCCTAAGATTGCGTAGAAAATAAATTGAACAAGGAGTGTGACAATGCAGACACTGGCAGACATACCTAGAAAATGGGCCTCACTCACACCTGACAAGGAATGCATGGTTTGCTATAGCTATGACGTTGAGAGGTTTACCTGGCGGCAGTTTAACGAGAGGATAAACCGGCTGGCAAACGGTCTCCTAAAACTAGGGTTCAAAAAAGGCGATCATCTCGCGATCCTTATGGAGACCTGCCACAGGTATATTGAGCTGTATTACGCCACATTTAAGACCGGTATTATTCCAGTTCCTCTAAATTTCAGGCTCAACCCCAAAGAAATACAGTACACCATTGAGCATTCCGATTCAAAGGGCCTGGTTATTGGACCGGAAAAAGAATTGCATGAGATCCTGGATAAAATCATGCCGGATTTAAAGAAAGTAAAAAAGTACATAAGCACTATTGAGCGGTCCCCCGGGATGGACCTGTACGAGGAAATACTTGCTCAGAATTCTCCCGAAGAGCCGCCGGTAGAAATAACAGAAGACGACATTGCTTTGCTGATGTATACAGGTGGTACGACCGGGCTGCCCAAAGGTGCTGTGCTGACGCATAGAAACCAGGTCAACTGGATTATTGACGGGTCGCTTAGCGCATGTCTTGGCGGCAATACATACGCCGAAAATGACAGTACATTATATATCCTTCCATGTTTCCATATTTCTTACTGGCCAATCATACTGTATCACTTCCTCGGGTTGAAAGTGGTTATGGTTAGGCGTCCCGATATTGCAAAGATTATGGAGATCATTCAGAAAGAAAAGGTAACCCATATGAATGCTGTCCCGACAGTATATTTCTGGCTGGTAAACCATCCTGATCTTAAGAAATATGATCTCAGCAGCATCACTAATTTCGGTTGGGCTGGCGCCCAGTTCCCGTACGAAGTACTGAAAAAGTGTGTCGAGGTTTTTGGCCCTGTATTTACATCCGGATGCGGCGCTACAGAAGGCGGACCATGGGCCATGCTTTACAAGAAGGACCACGTCATAGAAGGTTCTGATCTTGAAAAGAACAGAATAAGGTCTATCGGCAAGCCAACTTTACTATGCGATATCAAGATTGTGGATGATGACGGCAATGAAGTGAAGCAGGGTGAAGTGGGTGAAATGATTGTCAAGACCAAGTCAACCATGAAGGAATACTGGAAAGATCCCGAGAAAACCAAGAAGGCAATGAAAGGCGAGTGGTACCATACCGGCGACCTGGGGTATTTGAGTGAGGATGGATATATCTACCTGAAGGAAAGGACAGCCGACATGATCAAAAGTGGCGGCGAAAGGGTTTATCCCAGTGAGGTCGAAAACCTGATATATAAACATCCGGCAGTTTCT
>JAPLHL010000245.1 GCA_026389655.1 Chloroflexota bacterium | reverse complement strand
TAAGGTGTTGCCAAGGGCAGCACAGATAAAAAGATTTTTAATTTTCTATAAGGAGTTCGATGCTGATGAGGGGGAGATGACAAGAACACGGAAGGTGAAAAAACTATTTATTGAACAGCGCTACCATGATCTTATCGATGCAGCTTTCGCCGGTAAAAGCGAGGCCTTCTGCGAATCGGTAGTTAAATACAGGGACGGGACAAGCCGTACTATGAGTGTAAACGTGAAAATCAGGGATGTAACCGATTGATCATCTCATGATATTGAGGTTGTTGGATTTAATCGAGAATTGGATAAGGCGATAATTAAATGAAACAGCCAAGCGGTGTATTCAATACAGACTATGGCCAGGACATGGCCATTCTACGGACCAAATTCCAGTGGGTCATGTCGATAATTGGACTGACGCTGCTAATGGTGGTGATTCCCTTTACACTGGGAGATGATTGGCTGTCGAAGATGAACATAATAGGAATAATTATTATTGCCACACTGGGCATAAACATACTGACAGGCTATTGCGGTCAAATTAATTTTGGGCACGCTGTTTTTGTTGCATCGGGAGCGTATATCAGTGCAATTTTGATACATCACACCGGGATGAGCTGGTGGCTTACTGTTCCAATATCGATAGTCGGCACTGCCCTGATAGGACTTATTTTCGGCCTGCCCGCTTTAAGAATAAAAGGATTTTATATAGCAGTCACTACGCTGGCGGCTTTTGTAATAGTAATGTATGCCATATTGCATGGAGGAGATATTACGGGGGGACCTTCCGGGCTCGATATAGCTCAAGTAAAAATGGGCAATCTCGCTATAGAGAGCGAGCGAGATTACTATTATCTCATTATGGCATTCCTTATTGTATGTACTTTTTTCGCTAAAAATATCGTCCGCGGACGAATTGGCAGGGCTTTAATAGCCATAAGGGACAATGATCTGGCAGCCGAGCTTATGGGCATAAACATTTTCAAATATAAACTAATTGCATTCATCCTTTGCGCATCATTTGGCGCAGTAAGCGGAACGCTTTATGCCGCCTATTATGGACATTTATATCCGGACCTTTTCTCATTTAATGAATGCGTCATGTATATAGGTTATATTATTGTCGGCGGGCTCGGCTCCATTACCGGGACTTTTTTTGGTGTTATCTTCTTAAAAATGTTGCAGTTTTTCGTCTCCAGTTTCGGATCGATGCTTTCCTCGCTTTTCCCAATTATAAGTACGAACATTGTTTCAAATTCCATGTCAGTATTTGCAGGCCTGGTAATAATTGTATTCATTTTATTTGAACCGCGGGGACTGTATCACAGATGGGAATTGATTAAGACCTGGATAAGAATGTGGCCTTTATCAAAATAGCGGTCTCAAAGGAGGTCCCACATGATAATATTGCCTGTGTGACAAGCTGAATTATTTCAAAATTTTTGATTGTGAGGTTGAAATTAATGAAGGGTACAGCATATAAATACCTGATCCGGGTAATAGTATTAGTTATAATATTAGCTTTAACTTTTGGGTGCGCTGCAGCGCCTGCGCAACCCGAAAAAACAAAGGTCACACTTCGCATAACCTATTTTGGAGATGCCAGTGGATCTTATGCAAGCTCGACTGGTCCTGCGATGGACGGTGTATTGGATTTCGTAAAATGGAGTAATGAGACCAACTATATACCAGGAGTCACTCTCGATATCAAAATGTACGATCATGCTATGGACATAAGCAGGGCGGCAGCAATGAGCAAAGAAGCGTTCACGGGAACTCCCAAACCCGTGTTATCAAACGGTGGGCAGGCCTTGCTTTTCAACGCCCTTATCAAGCAATCGGGAGAAAAATACAAGATACCGGTTATCGACTCGGGTTCATTTTCAGGATTGTTCAATCCTCCTGGATGGTATTTCGGTTGCCAGCCAAGCTACGAAGGCCAGCTTGGAGCTTATGCGGATTGGGTCATGGCTAATTGGAAACCAGACAGTGATATAAGTTGGATCCGTGATCACTATCAGAACAGGCCGCCGCGCATGACTATTGTCATGTACGATGGCCAGCCCGCAGAACAAAAAACTATGTGCTATGTTAAATCACTTGGTATAGAGTTTAATGTTGAGAAAGTGGCGCTAACTGCCTCCGATGTTACACCTCAGCTCACACGTATGAAAGGTAATACTGATTTTGTAGCCGAATGGCTTATGCCTCCTACCTGGATAGCTTGTCTCAAGAAAGCCAAGGACCTGGGTATGGAAGACCCGTTCGTGGCTGTCGGGCATACTGCTATGAATATGATGGAGGTGGCCAAGGTATTGCCTGATCAGGCCAATAATAATGGCTCGTTAAGTATCGGTGTCAGATTTTTCGACGAATTTCCGCAGCAGATTAAGGACGCCCAACTTGCCAGAAAGTATTCTAAGGATACTGTGACTTATATGGCAGGATGGTACTGGGGTGATGTTATTGCGCAAGTTATTAGAAAAACGGCTTCCGGTGTCGGCGTGGAAAAAATAAATGGAGAAGCCTGCTATCAAACCCTCTGCGATGGAGCTATAAAAGACTTTACACCTTTAGGAGGCACTACTTCAATCACTTGGATAAATAATACTTCCATGGTCAAACTGGATGGAAGTGATAAGGTCAGGTTAGACCTTATCGAGGGATGGGATGGAAAAAGCATGGATACTCTTCCGCAATCACTAAAGAAATGGTATCTGAATGTACCCGCGTTAATGCCACCTAATGGAAAAGATATTCCAGCCAGCTGTAAGTGAAAAATTATCCAGAGAAAGTGGGAATAGGAAACATCAACCCACTTTCTCTATATACAAATCAGATATTGTTCATCTCATAAGATATGCGATATTATGAGGATTTACAAACCGGAGAGAGGTACAATTCACGTAGCAGGAGGTTATCATATCAAAGCTGATATCGACTTATTTAGATAGTGACGACGGCTTGCATCCTTATGAAAACGAACATTACTATGAATGGTGGTACTTTGATGCAAGGTTTACCAACGGCTATTCATGCGTGGCAATCTGGCACTGGCGTAATGCCGCGCTAACTCCCCATCTTCCTTCCATTCAAATGTACATCTATACTCCCGAAGGCAAGCGTCACTCAGGTTTGCGTGTGATAAATCCCGTTGAGTGCCAGGCAAAACCAGATATATGTGACGTAACGATGAAGGATAGCTATGTCCGGCAACAGGGCGCTGTTTATTCGCTCTCCATGCTTACCAAAGGAGTGGGATGCGAACTCACATTCGAACCCCAGGTACCCGGATGGAAGCATAATAACGGCCTTCTCTACCCTACGTCGGACATGATACAGGGATGGATCATTGCATGTCCAAGAGCGAACGTTAAAGGCACACTCCATTTAAATGGAACAACTATCCCTGTGGAAGGCAGTGGATACCACGATCACAATTGGGGCAACGCCTTACTGTCAGATTGCTGTAACGGATGGTACTGGGGTCGTTTAAGCGATAGTAAATACACGGCGATTTTTTATAAAATTTACCAGACCGATAACAGTGAACAGCGTATGCTTTATCTTGCGGATAACCAATGCACACTATTGGATACCGATAAATACCAGTTTGCCGTCGAAGAAGAAGCATCTCATGAGGAATTATTGAGTCCTTACGCCAAAAAGATAAAACTGAATGTCGAGCAGGATGATATTAAGTTAGAGTATAAATTGAATGCCATAAATGTAGTTGAGGCAATGAGACTATCGAAGGATCCTCTTATTCGGGCTGATTACGGTCGCTTTTTGGCTGATTATGAAGGAAGCGTATCAATAGGGCAGTCATCTGACCATGTACATGGTCAAGGTATCTACGAACGTTTCATATTCAGGTGACGCCCCGGTAGGTTAAGTACAATTACAGGGAACTGGTTAAAGGCGAAGTTAAGGTGTACTAAATGCCGAATAATCGACTCTCTCAGGGTGGTCATGTACCCGACGTTTTCAAGACAGCCAAATCGACCATATAATAACCGATTATAAAAAATGCATATTACGTGAAAAAGGAGAAGCGCAATTATAAAGACACCAATGACTGAATTGTTCGGATGCAACGCCGGAGGACTGGGTATCTTCGCCACTGCCAGATGCACACCGGAAGAAGCCAGGAAGAATATCCGGGAAATCAGGGAATTGACTGACAAGCCCTTTGGTATCAACCAGATACTTAATCTGGGGCCAATTGCCAAAGAAACGATCGAAGTAGCCATGGAAGAAAAGGTACCTGTGATCAATTACACACTGGGCAAGCCATGGTTCATCGACCAGGTACATGCTTACGGCGGCAAGGTACTGGGAACTACAGCTACCGTAAAACATGCCATAAAAGCGCAGGAATTGGGTTGTGACGCCATCGTAATTACCGGGCTTGAAGCAGCAGCGCACGGCGAAGAGGCTACGACCCTGGTACTGTTGCCCCTCGTCGCCAGTAAGGTCCACATACCGGTAATATCTGCCGGCGGCTATCAGAACGGCGGCGGCCTGATTGCAGCGCTCGCCCTCGGCGCCAGCGGCATATCGATGGGTACACGTTTCGCTATGACCCAGGAAAGCCCGGTGCACAATAATTTCAAACAGTACTGCCTGAAAGCCAGCGAGAACGATACACTACGCAGTAACAGGTTCGATGGGCTGCCGTCCAGGATGTTAAAGACCCCGGTTACCGAGCGATTGGCTAGGAGCAGGTTCCCCCTGGCTGAGGCCATACGCGGCGCTCTCCAGATAAAGCAGATGCTCAATTTGAGTTGGGGTCAATTCATAGGCATGAGCGTCAAAATGATGACTGCAGAAGAAAGTCATCCTATTTGGACCCAGGCGCGTCAGGCCGCCTTCAGCTACCGTGCTATAAAAGGCATCTATGACGGTGATATGAAAGAGGGTATTTTCGTCGCGGGCCAGGTGGTCGGCGCTTGCGAGGACCTGCCAACAGTGAAAGTACTGGTAGACAGGATCATGTCGGAGGCAGAGGAGTTCATTAAAAAGGAACACTCTATTTTGGCTGAAATGTCAGCCAGCCGCTAGGTTCTAAGGATGGGAGCAAAATGAGCAAAGCCTACAATTTGGACAATCATAGTAGTGGGGGGAACTGAAAACAGCTCCCCTCACTATCAGGCAATTAATCAGATCAACCAGCATAACTTATTCAGGTTTATAGGTAATCCAATCTCCCTTATGGATAACTGTCCCAGATGGTTCAAGTTCCGTTCTCAAAAGCGTTAATTGCTCTTCTGTAGGCACTTCAAACGGTTCTAAATGCTCTGCGATTACCGGTTCAAAACCGAGTAACGAACGTACCTCATCAACACTCGACCATGGTGCGACAGACAGCAGCTTCATTCGGTGCGTTTTTTCATCAAAACCGAAGTTAGCCTTGTCCGTAAAAACCCTCCATGGCCCGGTATTAAGGGGAAGGCCCACCTTCTCGCGAGCGTGTGGAGAGCCATCCAGGAAACCTGGTGATGAAATGAAATCGACTTTAGCCGGGAATTTTTGCTTGCTGATTTCAGTCAGGACAATAGTCCTCCAGCACAGTGAAGCGATTTCGGTCGCCCCGCCTGCACCTCCGAACCTGCGCTTAGGATGCTCCCAACTATCGCCAAGCATGGTCGTGTTGAGATTGCCATACTGATCTATTTGTAAGGAATCAAGGATACCATAATCGTAGTAGCCTCCCCCGCAGTGCGTAGTCAGCGTGTTGATGCCTGTCCAGCATACTGACCTGTACGTTGGATCGCTGCCTGCCCCGGTAAAAGCGAAATTATAGTGAGGAGTGGTAGGCGATATATAACCCTCTTCAATCATATAAAGGACATTCGGGCAACGTTGTTTACGGGCCAGTAATACTGCTACCATGGGTGTGCCGCCGATGGCAACCCAATAGGACTTATCACCTTCTATGGCGTTTGCAGTGGAGCATATAATACATTCAGTTTGTGTAAAACTAATTTCTTCGCTCATGCCCGGAATCCTTCCTTCACTTTTTCTGCCATTATCAACTCGGCCAGCTTTTTACCGGTGACACGCTTTTCCAGCATATCGAAATGCGATGATAAACTGTAAACCCATTTATCCATATAAGTATCCCAATCTCCTGATATGCCGTGGTCTACAAAGAATAATTCCATAATTGCTTCGGAATCAAGGGTATACACGCCTGGCACCGTTCCCGGATAAGAACCGAAGGGCAAATGTACTACGGCATCCACAAGATAATGCGGTATAGTGGTAAGGCCCGGTGCGCGCCTGATGTCCTCGTTACTGATAATTTCCTCCGTGGAGATAATAACTTTCTTTGCGCAGCCTGCACACTCTGTTGGAGAAAAACCTGCGCCGAAGATACGCGCATTCCCGTACTCATCACACTGATAGGCATGTATCAAGGCCACATCAGCGTTAAGTGCAGGCAGAAGCACTATATTCATCCCCGTATATGGATCTTTTACTATTTTAGCTCCTGAATGTTCGAAAATATCAGTTCCACCGAGGTAGCGTGCGGGCATGAAAGGTATGCCCATAGCGCCGGCAAGCATTCGCTGGACGATTGCACTATTACTCCATTCGACTATTTTTACCTTGCCTTCTGCTATGGCCTTGCACCCATAGCTGCCATGAAAAAACCAGCCGATATCAAGCCGGCTCACGCAGCCCCCTTGAATCAGCAAAGAAGGTTCAAGAAAACTGTACTTGGTCGAAACCCACAGGTCCTTCTTTTTCTGACGGATGATCTCACGAATTAATGCAGCGGGTCCCCTTTTGGCATAATTCATATCGTAGACCAGGGAATCACCATCGCTTACAAATTTGGCAATGGCATCATGTTCGGACATGAGTTTGCTTTTCAGCTCGCGTGACTTATGGGTACGCACCCATTCCCTGAATTTGTCCGGATCAGGGGCGATAAACTCTCCTTTACC
>JAPLHL010000100.1 GCA_026389655.1 Chloroflexota bacterium | reverse complement strand
TTCACCTTAGTAGTCTGTTTGAATTACAGGCAATATATCGTTATTCCTGGAAGAATTTTCAGTCAGTAAAAGCATGGGATAAAAGAATGAATGCTTGGTATGTTCCTTTGAGCCGAAAGAATTTGAAAAAAGCCGAAATAATTCTGGGTGATTTGGCTAAATAGGTTGGAGTTACCTTGACTGTTAGAACTCTGGACTTATTTCATGGCGCAGGTGGAAGCAGTGTTGGTGCGCTGGCGGCTGGCGCAGACATCGTAGCTGGCGTTGACTATTGGGATATCGCTACGAGCGCCTATAAAAGCAACTTCCCCAACGTTACTGCAATTAATGCAGATATCCGTAAAATTATTCCACGTAGGCTTCATGGCCAGATTGGAGATATTGAACTTATATTAGCATCTCCGGAATGTACTAATCATAGTTGTGCCAAAGGGGCTGCACTTAGGGATGAACAGAGTCGATTAACAGCGTTTCAAGTAACAAGATTTGCACAGGAATTTCGACCAAAATGGATTATTGTCGAAAATGTTGTTCAGATGAATTCCTGGGGCAGACACCAGGATTTACTAAATGAACTCAATGAATTAGGATATTCTGTACGGCAAGAAATATTTAATGCCAAGGATTTTGGTGTTCCGCAGTCGAGACGCAGACTGTTCCTTATTTGCTCACAAATAGAAGAGGTGCCTAAAATTACGCACCCTTCCCGAAGGAAGATGCGGATGGCTTGTGATATTATTGATTTAAACGGCAAATATGCCTTTACGTCGCTATTCTCTCCTAAGCGGGCGGCAGCAACTATCGAACGTGCTGAACGTGCTTTTTCTGCTCTTGGTAAAAAAGAGCCATTTTTGATTGTATATTATGGGACTGATGGAAGTGGGGGGTGGCAGCCAATAGATGAGCCACTTCGAACTATCACAACGCTGGATCGGTTCGCATTTGTGAAGCCCTCGAAGACTGGCCATCTTATGCGCATGTTACAACCGGAGGAGCTTAAATTAGCAATGGGTTTCCCGGCAAGCTATAAATTAGGAATTGCAACAAGACGAGATAAGGTAAAATTGATGGGGAATGCTGTTTGTCCACCCGTTATGAAGCACTTAGTCAAATCGCTGATAGCATCTCAGTCATGCGACTGACCTTCCCGGTGACAGTGTGGTAATATAGTGGACTGAATAAGCCGCACGAATGGTTAGCCTGATGGGTAGCAGAGGGCACACACTGTTAATGAGCGGGGTTTATGACGGATAGTATTGGGGATATACGGCTTCATGTCGGCCTCGCTCCTTTTGTGGATGCTGTTAATAACAGGACTGAGCGGCTGTCCCGCCATGCAGAAAAACAGAAGGTGTTCGGCTGGTTCTGCACCTACACCCCCATAGAGTTGATCCATGCTGCCGGATTTCTGCCGGTGAGGATCCACGGCGGTATGATACGGATCGAGAACGCAGGCTCCCTGGTCCCCAATTTTATGTGACCCTATATGCGGAATTCACTGGAGAGGGCGCTGCGCTGTGAGTACAAATACCTGTCCGGCGTAATACAGGGTTATACCTGCGATGTTGGGTGCGGGTAGAAAATTAACAGTTGGCTAACGACACAAGCTATTTGGCCGTTACCTTTGGTGCATTATAAACAAACAGTTCCTGTTCTACATTGAAATCAGTGGTCATTTTGCGGTCGATGACAGCTTTGACCTTCCAGTGCAGGTTGCTGCTTCCGTAGAGAACAGTTGGCGGGGCCTCGGCAGGTATGTCCAGCGAGAATTCAAAAGACGGAGATTCACTCTGGTTGTATGAAGCGGTGCCCGATATCTGAGTTGTTGAAACGACTTTATCACCTCCACGAACTCCGGCTTTCTCGGCCTTCACCAGTTCAACCCTGATACTGCGGATGCTGACCTTGTCTTTTACCTGCAGGGTCAACTGCCCTTTCAGGGTACTGCCTGTGGATGCAACCTGCGGTGCTTTGAGGATAAGTGCGGCCTCTTTGTAACTGTTCTCCGCAGGCATAGCCGGATTTTCGCTCATCTGTGGGGCCGGGCATACGACTTTGAGGGGCTTTTCCTGCGACAGGTCGGCCCGTTTGGGTACATCAAGTACCGCTTTTAGTGTCCAGCAAATATTTACCACTTCCCCACGGCAGCTGGGCGGAGCATCAGGAGGCAATTGCAGGGAGCAATTCCATTTTTGCTCCACACCCTTGAAAAGAGTTGGCTGTTCAGCTAGCGTCTGGTTTATCTTTGCAAAGGTATTGGTCTTCGTCACGGTATGGGTCTCATAATGACCGTTACGGTAATGTCGCTCTGTTGCATAATATGTCTCCTCACCTGTTAATTCCGCACGTACCTCACGCGGCTGCACTTCTTCCTCAGGCGTGACCCGTATCTCTAATGGGAGCGTTGCGCCCGGCAGGATGGTGTCCTGGGATTGAAGACCCAGGTTACCCTTGGGTTTGAACGGCGACTTGAAGACCATCTGCTTCCTCCTCTATTGCATATCACTGCAAATCAATACTTACTGGTGGCTTTATATTGGTCACGATAATATTCCTTTGCCTCGTTGCTGTCAAAGCCAACCGCTCCTGCTCTCAATAATTAGGGTTACGGCGGCCGCTGCTCTATAATGGACGTGATGGCTATGACCAAATTCAAGGTAATTCAGGTTTTATTAGCGGTCTCACTCATCTGCAGTGTACTGTTTTTATTGCCTCATGCTGCCATGGCGGACGGCCCAACGCATGCGTTCTACGGCACTGTCAGCTACAACGGCAAGATTGTAGGGGAAGGTTATGTCGTTACCGCCATGGTGAACGGAAAGGAAGTGGCTTCTGCTACAACCGATGACCAGGGAAAATGGGGGGTTTCTCAACCGTTCACCGTCGCGATCGGTGGTTGTGCTCTGATAGAATTCTACGTGAATGGCGACCTCGTGGGATCAGCTTCCAGCTGTATCGCAACCAATGAGCTTAATTTGACGGCGTCCTGGGCTCCACATACTTCGGCCTCCACAGCTTCAGCCGCTTCAACCACCGTTCCCGCCGTTTCAGGGACAGATAATAGTCTGCCTTCCTCGAGTTCAGCGGATTCGGGTTCCCAGTCCCCATCATCCACGCAGACCTTCTTTATAGGTCCACAGCCTTCCGTGAGCTCATCGCCTTCAGATTCCCCGCTTTCACAACCCACACACACCAGTTCTCAATCTTCCACTGCACAAACTCCCGCGGCTGCACCGGATTCTGAAACCATTCCTCCGGCTGCGGACTTTCCAATCGCAAAAACAAGTCTACAGGATGGAGTCGCTTCGACCTCGCCTGCCGGCGCGCCGATATCCGTAACGGAAGTACTGGTGATGGGTGCCATCGTTGTCTGGAGCATATTAATAGTATTCGTTTTCCTGGCAATCATTAGAAAGCGTCCGGATTACTAGTAGCAGTCCGCTTGATCAATCCGCCTGAATTGCCCCATGTTGCATACGGTCTATCACTATGCAATAATGCAAATACGAGTCATAACCGGCCTGATGATCAATTAAATTATCGGGTCGGGCTGTGATCAAATCTTAGGTTCGGGACGGTGTTCAGGGGACTCTAAAACATACAAGCCGGGAAAAGCGAAGATAAAGGGTTTAGGAGGTAGCAGTCATGATTTTTGCATCGCAGGCCAGTATTGATGAGTGGACAAAGAAAGGTGTATGGGGTAAGAAAACTTTAATCGACTATTTCAAGGAGAACGTCGCAAAAACGCCGGACGCAGTGGGACTTGTCGATCCTCCCAATAAGGAAGTATTGGTTGGTTTGAAACCGGAGCGGATGACATTCCGGGAAATAGATAGGGCCGTAGATGCCACCGCCGAGGCTTTGATGGCTAAGGGTATCAAAAAAGACGACATCATCCTGGTACAACTGCCCAACTGCTGGGAGCTTGCGATGCTTTACCTTGCCATCACCCGGGCCGGGGCATTGATCTCTCCCATGCCCATGCAGTGGCGTCAGTCGGAGATCGAGTTTATCGCAGGCATGACTGAGGCGCGGGCTTTTATCACCGTCGAGGAATTTTCCAAATTCAAACATAAGGAAATGATTGAGAATCTCCAGCCCAAGTTTCCTTCAATAAAATATATTTTTACCCTGGCTGATATCAGGGAAATGGCCAAAGGGCCGGTTACCGGTAAGCTCGATAAGATCCGCATTGATGCCAACGATGCTTTCACCCTGTGCTGGTCGTCGGGTACTGAGGCCCAGCCGAAGGGTTGCCCCTTAAGTCACAATAACTGGATCTGCCTGATGAATTTCGAGTATGAAACGGCGCCGATTAAGCCGGGCTACAACCTTATTACGGCTGGGCCGCTGGTTAATATGGCTTCGATCGGGACGGTTTTTGTTCCCTGGTTGATTAGCGGGGGAACTTTCCATCTGCACCACCCCTTTGATGGCGCTACTTTTATCATGCAGCTTATGTTCGAAGATATCCAGTATACGCTTCTGGTTCCGGCTATCGTGAATGCCCTGCTGAAGCACCCCAAGGTGGATGAGTTCGATTTAAGCAAAATGAAGGCCATCACCATAGGTGCTGCGCCTCCATCCTTATGGTCCGTGCAGGAGTTGAAAAGGAGGTGGGGGATAGAGTTTGCCAATATATGGGGGCAGAATGAAGGCACGGGTAACGTGGCCGGCCCCAACGATATCCCGGACCTCGAGATGCGCATCGATCATTTCCCCCAGTATGGAAAACCTGGCTCGAAATGGGCTGCCAAACAGTCGGTAATGGCAAAGAATACCCGGCTGAAAATAGTTAATCCCCTTACGCATGAGGAAATCACCAAAGAAGGGGATGTCGGGGAACTCTGGTACAAAGGCCCCAGCGTCATCCCGGGTTACTTCAAACGGCCGGATCTTACCGCCAGGGCCTTCGATAAGGATGGTTTCTTTAACACGGGCGATCTTTTCCAGATCAAGGATAACGACTGCATAGGGTTCTTCGATCGGACCAAGGACATCATCATCCGGGGCGGTTTTAATATCAGTGCCCAGGAGGTGGAAGGTATGCTCCTCGGCTTTCCTAAGATACTTGACGTGGCAGCCGTTGCCATGCCGGATGAGGCTATGGGCGAAAAGGTCGCCGTTTACGTTGTCCCCAAGGGCGAGGAAAAGGTGACTCTGGATGAGATCAAGGCTTTCATGAAGGAGAAAGGCATCGCTGCATACAAACTGCCGGAACGCCTGGAGATTATCACTGCCATTCCCAGGAACCCGGTGGGTAAAATTATGAAGGCTTCCCTCAGAGAGGATATCAAAGAAAAGCTGAAAACAAAGTAATTGTCTCGCCCTTTCCTCAGCAGGAGTTTGGGCTTGGGTATCCAGGACCACCGCATAGCATAAGCATGCTATAATGCGGCGTCATAAATCATTGCGGGGAGGCAGATATGGACCTTGCTGAAATTCTAGCTCAACTCTCGATGCCGCGGCCCAACCAGAGCCAGGCCCTGGAAGAAACCGCAAAATATATCCAGGCGCTGCTTAAGGACTGGGGAATACCGTATGTAGTCCAGATATTCCCTCTGCATCCCTATATGCAGCTTATCGTCGGCTCAACAATCCTGTTGCTGGCGGTACTGCTTTTCATCTTCTTGTTAAGGAAAAAATCCATCGCGGCCTTGATCGTGGCAATTGTGATACCCTTCCTGCTCATCGCCGAGTTCGAACTTTTTATCCCTGTTGTCTCGGGTATCATTCAGAAGGCCGGGCAGGATATCATCATTGTCAACAATGTGCCTAACCCTGTCCGTGAACTTGTCTTTGCCGCGCATTTCGATTCCAAGACGGATTTCTGGGACCATATTCAGCGTGCCAGGATTTATGCCTTCATTCCCGTAGCGGTAGTCCTTGGCCTCATCCTCGCCGCGTTTACGTTATTTTCGGGGAGATATGCAGCGCTTAAGAAGAAAGCCGTAACGGCAGTGGTCGTCTCGCTCGCAGGCCTGGTAGTAGTCTACTGGGGACTGGTCTTTGTCCTAAAGATATCCATGACGGAAAGGTGGACCTCGGCAATAGCAGGGTTACCATCCTTCTCACGTCGGGCGAAGAAGTGAACTTGCAGGGCGCCGATGCGTACGTGCGGGCGCTCTTTTACAAAGGAGCAAATCCCGATCTTCCCATAAGCCTCGTCAACCTGGAGTGCGTAGGACAGAATGGCCCGATGATCTACTGGAAAAAGGACGGTGAATTTTTGATATTTTATAATGCCGATCCAGGACTCATTACCCGGGTTGGCCAGGCATGGAAGGCTGAATCGGGCAAGGATCTCGAGCCGGGTTATCCGTCTCTCACCGACGACGCTCAACGCTTTTTGGCGGCAGGTATCCCTGCGGTTACGATCAGCAACTCGGGTGAGCCGGGGCTTGGCGTTACAGCCTTTCACAGCACGGCGGATAATCCCGCACGGGTCAACGTCGATAACCTGAAATTAATGGTCAGGGTATTGGAACGTTATATCGAATCATATTAGCCGCGGTTTGTTTTTATTCCCGGCTTGAGTGCGTTTCGGGTCTGTATCTGTATTCAGGGACACACCTTCATCCGCACCGTGGCTGTTTTTCTCGTCATAAGGGTCTTGTACATCAGCTTTGTGTTTATCCAATGCTTCCTGGTGGAGCGTGTCAATGTCAGCATTATTCTTACCTATAAAATACTTCTGGAAATTTGGGGCGTCCGCCTCTGCTTTCTTGGCATGACCTACCTCGTGTTTTTTTAGACAGCCTAACATCCTGTTGAATTCTTTCACCGCAGCAGGTGGTGCCTTTTCAAATCCGGGGCCCGTCCATTTCGGTAGAAATATTTCATTGGAAACATCCAGATGGCATTTGAGTATGGTTCCATTGCTGTCTCCGGGCGTATCCTCTACAAAGTACCATGAACACTTGCCCCATTCACCCCTGGCGTCCAATGCCATTTTTACTCGTGACAATGTTCCGGTAACCTCAAAGTCGGTATATGTCGGTTGATGGACTGTAATATTGCCGTTCTTTGTAGCATAGCGTTGTAAAGCAGGGACTGGAATTCTCTGACCCGGATGCATGTACACCGATTCACCCTTAAGGACCCTTTGGCCTGCGTTTTCAGCTTCATATTCCGGGTCTGACACGCTCCCGTATTTCTGCTGAATGGTATGGACCACTTCGTGTGCCAGTATATCTGATTCGCCATTGTCTAAAATATTCTCCCGTAAGAAAATGTCCTGTCCCACGGTGAATGCCGGGGACCCGGCTTCGGTGATAAGGCGGTCAGCCTCGGGATAGGTATGGACCCGGACACTTTCCAGGTTCTCACCCAGCCTGTTTTCAGCCCTCTCCCGCATACTGCCCGGTAGTGATTTACCCTGTCCATGCATGGAACGGGCTTGCGAGGCAATAGCGCTATCACTTTTCTCATCAGTTATTTCTTCTTTATGCTCCACCAACCCCCGTACATATTGATTGCCGTATGTTTGTTGAAGTTCAAATATGGCTTCAGCCCTGGAGAGTGGGGGGAAGGCTGTATCGGTCCTTATGCCTTGCTCTTCATCATCCTGCTCAACTTGTGAATGCGTCTGCTCGGCCTTTATAGAGGCGCTCTTCTGATCTTTTTCGATTGAATTTAATAGCTTATTCTTGGCCATATCGATTTATTCCCTCGAAATAAACGTATATTAACCGGTTATGGGCGATATGATAGCAGCAGACAGTAAAATTTAGGTAAATTTCAGGATAATTTTGAGTGAGCCCCTGCCACTGGACATAACAGGGAAACTGCAATGCGGTGCGTGAAGCCATCCGGAAACACCTGGATATCAATAAACTTTATATTATACAATCACAATATTGAATAAAACCCTATTGCGATAATAATGTAGTCAATTTTTGGAGTACCTCCGAGATAGTCTCGGCACGTAGGGCGCATACTAATTCCGCATTTCTAGCACGCCAATCTAAACTTTTAACCTGGTCAGATAAGATTGCCCCTGCAACCGGCAATCCTTCGGGAAGAAGGACCTCGAATGGATAGCCCTTGATTTGGCTGGTAATAGGACAAAATATAACCAGTCCCGTCTTGCTGTTATAATTTCCAGGTGACAGCACTACTGCAGGCCGTCGTCCGGTTTGCTCGTGTCCTGATTGCGGATTTAGGGTAATCCATACAATATCACCGCATTGAGGAACGTAATCCTGGGGGCTTACCACGTTTCGTTCCCTGTAGCAGGGCCGGTATCAATCTCATGATGCAAATTCTCTTTGGTGACTTTTGCCAGAAGTTGTTTTAGTGTAGGCTTGGGTTGAGCTAAAGGAGTTATTACAAGTTTTCCTTCTGCTAGCGATACTTCAACAGAAGTTTCTCTCTGTAGTCCTGCTTCGGTAGCGAAAGATTTGGGGATACGCAACGCAAGGCTGTTGCCCCATTTCTGGATGCGAGCTCTCATGTCTAACCTCCATAAAAGTATCTACATTGAGGATACATTTTGTACGGATAGTTGTCAATTGAAGGAGAGGTCTTTATTCCAGGGGTAGGATCACTGCATTGATATCGGGCAAGCTATATTGACTTCCAGTTATGACTTGCCATTAGTGGAATCCCATGTTATTCTTATAACTGGAAGTTATCAGTGATCGCAGTGTGAGGTGATATATGCGCGGTAAGACCAAGAAAGCAACATTTAACCTGCATACCGACGTTCTTGATGCAATCGACGAGGTCGTGGCACAGGGTGCAATGGCGAGCAAGAACGCCCTGGTGGAGCAGGCTATCATAAAGGAATTGAAAGAGATACGCAGGCAGTCAAGACAGGCCAGGTGGAAGGAAGGGGCTGCCGATCCGCTGTTAATTAGAGACATTAAAGAAACGGAAGAGATTTATAAGTCCGCTGACGCCGAATCATCCAGGGGGATTCGATAATGCCTGTTTACCAGTGGGCTGTCATGGAAGCTAATCTCGACCCGGTAACCGGGGCTGAGCAGAATGGCCTAAGGCCGGTGCTCATAGTCAGCAACGAGGAATTCAATCAGGCCATGCCAAATGTCACCGTGTTGCCTCTGACTTCCACTCAGCGTAACCTGTATCCTTCCGAGGTTCTTCTGCCGGAGCATAAGGCCGGGCAACCCTCCCAGTCTATTATTATGGCCCATCAGATAAGGACTATCTCAAAGCGACGCCTGGGCAGATTATTGGGCCATCTGGATGATAGCGATCTGCGCAGTGCTGTGCATGAGGCCATCCAGGAACATCTGGATATCGATTGATACAATATTGCTCAGGAAGACATCGTCCGTTATTTCCACCCTTGACATCTTGCTTGGGAAACAAGCGCTCTCCTTTAGCGGGCTGATTAATGAACAGTTATGCCCATTGCGAGGAACCGTAGGTGACGTGGCAATCTAATGCACGGTGTAAATGCAAGCCGACAGATCACCACATTGCTTCGTTCCTCGTGATAACATGATTAAAAGCTTGTTACGTTAAAACCGAGCCGCCAATTTCGTTTTCGTTATATATCTCATGCCATTTTGACATTTAGCACTTCTACCAATTAGTTGTTCCAGATAAACGAGCTGGCGTTCAATGCAAGTGAGGCAGGCTCAATTATCAGGTTCCTGGCCAGGGCCCGTGTTATCGGATAAGGCAGTAAATTGTCGACAATCCATGTCCCGGCCCCGTAGTAAAGGCCTATGAATTCCCTGCCTGGCTCTGAATTCGCCAGCACTTTGTCCCTGAAGTTGCGGAATATGGTCAACCTGGGGGAAGCAGGGTTGACTTCGAGAGCCGATGTGATGGGACATTTGGGCAGAGTAATACCCGGCTTCTTGGTCTGTGTGGTACTGCCGGATTGTGCTGTACCAGCCGGGGTGCTGTCCGCCGGTGGCATGGGACCCCATTTGGCCTTCTCAGCGACGGCATTAAAAGTGGACTTCTGTCCCAGGCCTGAATCCATTGCTGCCATCATCTGACCAGCCTCAACGGATGCGCTCTGCCCGTCCTTTTTGGAGGTGAATTCCACGATGCCCTCTATCACCTTCAGTAGCGTCTGCGCATCCGTCACTTCCACTACAAAGTTGGTACCCCTGATGCCGCAGATGGCCATGTCGGTTTCAACCTCGAATTTTTTATTATCTTCCTTGTGTTTTTCCATATAGAAATCGTATATACCCTTGAAAAGCCGCCCATACATCTCCCGCTGACCTGTTTCTGCCGTAATAAACGGTTTCATCTCCCACCATGTGGCTTCCTTAGTTCTAAGCAGGGCGCCGGACGAGAATAATACTAACGCTTCTGCTCCGGGGGCGGTCCTGATGTTCCAGCCATCATACAAAGCCGTCCTGCCTTTGACGATCATCCATTTCTGCTGTGAGGGAGGCAGGTCTGAGGGTCCGGCTGATACATATACTGTGCCGTTGAATTCGTTGACAAAGCCGAGTGGTTCTTCTCCCGGCGGGGCCGGTAGGTTATCCACCAGTGGCCCGGGTGCATCGTACGCTTTGGGTGATGTTGTGGATGATGTGGAAGTTGGCGCCGGAGTACCCGGGCCCTTGTAGGTATAATTGTAAGTTACGTCGCCACCCAGATTGGCGGCTTGCACATGAACATTAACGACCAGCTTCGCACCGGGCGATCCAGTTCTTACCGTGTATGTACCTGTAGCCGGCGCTGCCTGTGTGTCAGCGGCTTCAACTATATTTATCCCGCCAACGTTTACCGTGCCCCACGAACCAATAGATCGATCGCCGCAGGTGTTTTGTGCGGTCGTCTTCGCTGACTCAGTGAAATTGACCTTGCTCCCGGGCTGCATAAAAGAAGGCAGGGGTGTCCATGTCACCGTGCCTGTGTAGGTGCCACTGCATTTATACAGGCTGGTCTCTTTCCATGACATTGAACCAGTGGCCGAGCCGTCGCTTAAACTCAGCTTCTTCCCGAAATAGGCGGCGGTATCTGTCATATCGCCCTTTTTAATAACCGGTGCACCGTCCAGGTACCATCCGTCGCCATCAGCCATGACCGGCGAAACCGGTCCGCAGGGATAAAACACCAGGGAAAGGATGATTAATAGTCCGGCTATGCGGGGCAAGATGTAACGCAGGTTATACGGCAAACGGGCGGATATCGGCATTACGACCTCCAGCTATAAATATCGTTAGCGTATTGTAGTCAAATAATTGGCTTTGAGCAATAAACCGGGATAAGTGACTTTGGTAGGCCGTGCAGGAATCGGACCTGCGACCCACTGCTTAAAAGTCAGTTGCTCTGGCAACTGAGCTAACGGAGCTTTTCAATCACCGCGTCCGCCACCTGTGAAGTGCCGACACTGGGCTCATTACGGTCTTTGCGCAGGTCATAGGTAACGTTTTTACCTTCTTTGATAACGGCGGCGATGGCGTTTTCCATCCTGTCGGCGGCGTCTGTCTCTCCCAGGTATCTGAGCATCAGGACCGCTGATAGCATCTCTGCCATGGAGCTGACCTTGTTTAACCCGGTATACTTGGGGGCGCTGCCGTGTGTAGCTTCAAAAACCGCTATCCCTTCGCCGATATTGGCGCCCGGGGCCAGCCCCAGTCCGCCGACCAGCCCGGCGCATAGGTCGGAGATAATATCGCCGTAAAGGTTGGGCAGCACCAGCACATCATACATCTCCGGACTTTTTACCAGGCGCATGCAGAGCGCATCCACCAGGACCTCGTCGAACTCGATATCCGGGTACTCTTTGGCTACTTCCCTTGCTGTGGACAGGAACAGGCCGTCGCTGAACTTCATAATATTGGCTTTGCTGACCGCCGAGACCTTTTTCCTCTTGTATTTGCGTGCGTATTCGAAGGCGTACTTCACGATGCGGCGGGAGCCGAATTCGGAGATCGTTTTTATGCTGTATCCCGCGTCTTTTCGCAGTGTGCCCTTGTAGTTCTTTGAGATGAGATTATACAGTTCATCAGCTTCGGGTGTGCCTTTGGCAAACTCGATGCCGATATAAAGGTCTTCCGTGTTCTCCCTTACTATTACCAGGTCTACATTCTCGTACCGCGTCGTCACCACGCCCTTGTAGCTTTTGCACGGCCTGAGGCAGGCGTAGAGGTCAAGCTCCTTGCGGAGAGCCACGTTGACGCTTCTGAACCCCTTCCCGATGGGCGTCGTAACCGGCCCTTTCAGGGCGATGCCGTTCTTGCGTATCGAGTCGAGGGTGGTAATGGGTAGGGGAGTGCCGTGTTCGGCAATGGCCACCTCTCCGACCGTGAAAACGTCCCACTGGAATTTAACGCCCGTCGCTTCCAGCACGCGGACCGTCGCGTCGGTGATCTCAGGCCCGATGCCGTCGCCGGGGAGGAGTGTAACTCGATATGTCATCTGTATAACCTCGGAAATTCGACGTATTCAGGACAATTTAAAGTCGCCGTATTTGTTTATATACGGCACCAGCCCGCCTTCATTCAGGATGCTGAGCATGGCGGGTGGTATCTTGGTGAAGCTGTAGCTCTCGTTCTTGGTCACGTTCTTGATAGTTCCTGCATTGAGGTCTATTTCAAGGTTGTCCCCGTCGGCGATCTTGTCGGTATCGCAGATCAATACCGGGACGCCCTGGTTGATGGCGTTGCGGAAGAAGATGCGGGCAAACGATTTTGCCAGTATGGCGCTGACGCCGGACATCTTGATTACCAGCGGCGCATGCTCACGGCTGGAGCCGAGTCCGAAGTTGGACCCGCCGACGATGAAATCCCCTGGCTTTACCTGTTTAACAAAATCGGGGTTTGCATCTTCCATCACGTGCTTGGCCAGTTCAGGCAGGTTGCTGCGCAGGTGGGCGTATTTGCCGGCTATGATGAGATCGGTCGAGATATCATTTCCGAATTTGAACGTTTTCCCTTTCAACAGAAGCTGCGCCATTAGAGGACCTCTCTTGGGTCTGAGATTCTTCCCGTTATCGCCGAGGCGGCTGCCGTGGCTGTGCTGGCCAGGTAAATGAATCCCTCGGGATTGCCCATGCGCCCTTTGAAGTTGCGGTTGGCTGTCGAGATGCATACTTCCTTGTCTCCCAAAATGCCCTGGTGGAGTCCCAGGCAGGATGCGCAGCCCGGCGGCAGGATGACCCCACCGGCTTCAATGATGGTCTTGATATAACCGGCGTCGATTGATTGCGTCAATATGCTCCTGGATGCGGGGCATACCAGCAACCGTACCCCCTTGGCGGCCTTTTTATTTTTCAGTATCGCCGCCGCTTCCTGCATGTCTTCCAGTCTCCCGTTGGTGCAGGTGCCGATCAGGGCCTGGTTTATCTTGATATCGCCCAGCGTGCGCGCGGGGGCTACATTATCTACCGTGTGCGGTTTCGACACAACGGGTTCCAGCTTGGACGCGTCGATCTCGATTGTGCGTTCGTAAACTGCGCCGGCGTCCGGCTGCAGGGGACGGTAATTCTGCTCACGGCCGTGGCCCACGAGGAATGCCTTGGTCACGTTGTCGCTGGGGAAAATGCCCACCTTGGCCCCGGCTTCGACGGCCATATTGGCGATGGTCAGCCTTTGCGTCATGGGCATATTGCGGATGGTCTCTCCATCGAATTCGAGGGCCTTATAGGTAGCGCCGTCGGCGCCGATCATCCCGATCAGGTGAATTATCAGGTCCTTGGCGCTGACATATTTCTGGAATTTGCCGGTAACCAGTATTTTGAAGCTTTCCGGCACACGGAACCAGGTCTTGCCCAGGGACATGGCAACTGCGATATCGCTGGACCCCATTCCTGTGGCAAATGCCCCCAGTCCCCCCGCCGTAACGGTGTGCGAGTCGGCCCCTATGATTACGTCGCCGGGATTTGCCAGGTCCTCCGCTACGATCTGGTGGCAGACCCCGTTGCCCGCATCGAATAGCAAACA
>JAPLHL010000237.1 GCA_026389655.1 Chloroflexota bacterium | reverse complement strand
AAAGTAATCCACGTTTGAAGACCTACCCTTGAGTTTTCTGATATTCTTCTTCGATATCCGCAATTTGGTCAACACATTAGCTACGCCTCCTATCTGTCATTTTGGTCAACGCTGGTTTTCTACTCTGTTTTGGCTTCCGCTTTCGCTTGTAATCTAGACTGAATACGATCCAGTCATGGCCATGTAATACGAGTGGGAAAAGGGAGACCGTCGGGTTTTAGTGCAACGGTATTCCCTGCTAGGTGGAGGTTTTACTAAAAGGCTGTACAAGGCACTTTGATAATCCGGCATAGGGAACCCTATTCCCATCGGTTGGGCATAGGCGTAAAATATCTGCGGGATTTGGAGTATGTGGAGATAGATTGAAGTTATGTTTAACTGTAATCTATGCCTGTGAAACTATAATATTCGAATTCCATATAATTAAGGCAAGTGAGGACTAGTATTGTTAGCTAATATATCTCTTGTTAAAAAGTCCATAATTGTAATAGTGCTGGCTCTGCCTGCCGTAATCGCATTTCTGTTCATCGCTAGATACGGCGTAAATGTGGTTTTCGGGGACCAGTGGGACTTTGTACCACTGTGGGATAAGTTTTATTCCGGGACACTATCCTTTAATGACCTTACTATACAGATAAATGAGCACCGCGCCCTTGTTTACTATGTAATTATGCTGATGCTGGGCAGCATCACCCATTGGAACAATGTGGCCGAAATGTTTTTTTCGTGGGTGCTGCTGTGTTTGATATGTTTCGTGATATATAAGATATACACAAGATCATGCGGTACTTCATGGGCCGTAGCTGCCAGGTTTATCCCAGTCACATGGATGATGTTCAATCTGCTCCAGTTTGAAAGCCTGCTGTCCGGCATTCAGATAGCCTGTTACATAATGATCCTCAGCTTCTTACTGGCAGTATATTTATTGCAGACAAGTAGGGGACTGGACTGGCGTTTCTTCATCGCTGTATTTTGCGGGGTTATCGGGGCATATTCTTTGGCCAATGGGCTTCTTATCTGGATAATCGGGCTATTTCAGCTGTTATTTATATGGGTAGCGGCGGATGCAGCAAGCAAGAAAGTATACTTGATATCTTTGATGGTATGGTCCGCTTTCACAGTGGCGATATACTTCCTTTATTTTTGGAGTTATCAGAAACCTGTGGGCACACCCAGCTTGCTTTATTTTGTGCAACAACCCCTGATTGCGGTAGCCTATGGGCTCGCTGCTATCGGAAGCCTGTTCGGTATTAACCATACATATATAGCTATAGCAGCTGGTTTGCTTCTGGTTGTTCTGTATACCGGCGTAGCTATAATCATTTTAAAGGATCTGAAGGTAAAATTGCCACAACTGCCCTGCTTGGCTCTTATACTTTTTACCGGCGGGTCCGTCTTATTACTGGTATTGAGTAGGTCAGGTTTCGGCATCGAGCAGGCACTGTCTTCAAGATATATTTCCTTTACGGTTATAGGGATAATTGGCCTCTATTTGGCAATCACTTCATTACCGCAAAAATTTATCAATATCAGGTCTTTAACTTTCCGCGCGGCAATTTCGCTGTTGCTACTTTTTTTACTAAGCCTAGATATGTATATACTATTGATCCCTGGAAAGACTTATCTCATCCGCCAGCTTTCTCAACAGTATTTAATGACATATCAGTCACAGAGCGATGAAAATTTGAAAATACTATATTATAATCGTGATCCTGCAGTGGTGAGACAGTATGCCCCCATACTGATGAAATACAGGCTCAATGTCTTTTACCGGACTGAATAATCAGTGGCGTGAACCCCTGAAGCTGGACATCCAGGGTTAGGAGAGTGGAGACTTATAAAACTTCATACTATCCTGGAAGCTAAAAGACCTTGTATATCTCTGTACCATCTCCAGACTTTCCCAGCGACCTAATTCTTTGATCGTCATTGTGTCTATTCCGGCTTTCATTAGGAGTACCGCAAAGGTACATCTGAACGTATGAGGATTACTGGTAATTCCAGTACGCTTCTCAAGACGCTCTAGCATTTAATTGATGTATCGTGTTTTCATCTAACGCTGGCATAATGGGCCTACCCATTATAGGTGCAGAGATACTACTTATCGGATTAGAAAAACCAAATTCGGTATTCAGCCACCTGTAGAAAGTTTTAATAGCCCTGTAGCTGGCATGCCGTGTGGAAAATGGCCGTCACAAAACGCACGCTTGACACAGATGGTATAATATGCACATGAGACACGTGATGGACGTGCTGTCGTTGCGTGCCGGACGCGAAGTGATGGATGTAATTGAAACCACGGAAGTCACGGAAATAATGCATGTGATGGAAGGGTTCGCAATAAATAGTTCCCCTTACGGGGACACGGAGGTGCGACTTTATGCCTGAAATACGAGCGAGCATTACGGTGGAAATACACCGCAAGCTCAAGGAGGAAGCCGCGCGCAACGGCAAACACCTCAAGGCGCTGGTCAGCGAAATACTGGTTGCGCACATAAAGAACGGCGCAGGAGGTGCTAAAGGCAAGCCAGTAAAGACCGGCTAAACTTTTGTACGCCGGCGGCCGTTATTATAATTATGCATAAATATAATCTTAATAATTCTTTAATATTGCAGATGTACGATTTCAAAAATAGGAGCCCGGCAGGAGGTAT
>JAPLHL010000214.1 GCA_026389655.1 Chloroflexota bacterium | reverse complement strand
AGACCGCGGAGGGTAAGGTCCCTGGCGATACCGGCGCCGACTATTCCACCACCGATCACTATTACATCATACGTTTTGCTCGAAATCGACTTAAAATCTCTCTTCATATTCCACCCCCGTTAGTTTACCGCCCATCCTTTGGCCCTTTCTACTGCCCGTTTCCAATTTGAATATAGGTTTTCGCGCTGGTCGGCCGACATTTTCGGTTCATAAGTTGCCTGTGAACGCCATTTCAAGGCGATCTCCTCGGTGTTTTTCCATAGTCCCGTAGCTAATCCGGCCAGGTAGGCCACTCCCAAAGATGTAGTTTCGGGTATAGCCGCAACCTGGATGGGTATGTTCATAACGTCGGCCTGGAATTGCATGAGGAACGAGTTGGCTGTGCCGCCCCCATCTACTCTCAATACCGGTATACCTATGCCGGTTTCCGACCGCATGGTATCGACTACATCTCTTACCTGAAACGCTTCCGCTTCAAGCGTAGCCCGTGTAAGGTGCCCCCTGGTGGTGCCGCGCGTAACACCAATTATCGTGCCGCGTGCGTACATGTCCCAGTATGGCGCTCCGAGACCGACAAAAGCGGGAACGAAATATACCCCGCCGTTGTCATCAACCGACCTTGCCAGCGCCTCGCTTTCTGAAGCGGTCTTGATTATCTGCAGTCCGTCTCGAAGCCATTGGATTGCGGCTCCGGTAATAAATACGCTTCCTTCCAGAGCATAATATACTTTATTGTCCAGTCCCCATGCCAGGCTGGTTAGCAGCCCGCGTTGGGAGATAATGGGTTTCTCCCCGCTGTTCATCAGTATGAACGATCCTGTCCCGTAGGTATTCTTGGACATCCCGGGCTTGTAACACGCCTGCCCGAAAAGCGCTGCCTGCTGGTCGCCGGCTATGGAGCAGAGCGGAATTTGCGCACCCTCAAACATATCTTTTGCCGTCTCAGCGTAAATCTTGCTGGACGGAATCACAGTGGGAAGCATGGCTGCCGGAATGTTCAGCGTAGCCATAATATCCTTATCCCATTGCAGCGTATTTATGTTATAAAGCATGGTGCGGGAAGCATTGCTGTAGTCGGTGACATGTGCCTTGCCGCCGCTCAACTTCCATGCCAGCCATGTATCAATCGTTCCGAAGAGCAGTTCTCCGTTTTCAGCGCGCTTCTGTCCATCCTTAACATGGTCGAGTATCCAGCGGATCTTGGTAGCTGAGAAATAGGCATCGGGGATCAGTCCTGTCTTATCGCATATAGTCTGTTCCAGGCCACGGTTTTTCAGTCCCTCCACAATGTCAGCAGTGCGGCGGCATTGCCAGACAATGGCATTGCTGACGGGATCTCCGGTCTTTTTATCCCATATTACGGTGGTCTCCCTCTGGTTGGTAATGCCTATACCTGCGATGCTGGAGGCGCTGATTCCCGCCTTTTGTATGGTCGAACGTGCCACTTCGAGGGAGGTCCGGAAGATCTCGTCGGGATCGTGCTCCACCCAGCCGGGTTGAGGATAAATCTGCCTCGTCTCTTTATCAGCATCCGCAACGGGGGACCCTTCAGAATTGAATAGAATAGCGGCGCTGCCTGTCGTGCCCTGGTCGATGGAAAGGATGTATTTCTTGCCGTCCATAAAGCACTCCATCTGAAATACGAGTTTGAGCTATTGTATCATTAATAAAATTGGCTTACTACTAATTCCAAACTACGTTCTTCATTAATAATTACTGGCATCTTCATACAGAATTCATATAACCCCGTTAATATTCTTCTAAATTGACTATGGGGGAAAATGTAATTATCATCGGCCAATCGTATAATTTAATCTACTTTTCCCCCTTAGTGAGATCGAGTCCATTTAAGGAGTGATAATATGAAGATCAAGCCCATTGCAGTGCTGCTGCCGGTCTTAATAATAATGGTGCTGGTGGCCGGGTGCGCACAGGCTGCAGCCGTCTCTGCGACTCCCAAAACTACGGTTGCTGCACCGGGGCAGAACACAACGCCTGTGGCTGTCTCAACTAATCAAAGCTTAAACGATACAAAGCCATCCGAAAATGCGACAACTTCCAGTCAACCTGCCGCTAAGACTGTAGATGAAATAACTAAAATAAGCGATATACTCGGAAATCCCAAGACATACGGCGGCAGAATCGTGACGGTCAAAGGCAAAATAGTCAGCGAGTGCCCATCCGGGTGCTGGTTTACTTTGCAGGATGGGAATGCGGTCATTTATATAGATCTTCTTCCTAACAATATGGTCATACCACAAAAGAAAGGGTCTACTGCCAGGGTTACGGGAGAGATTATCAAGGAAGGCAGTGACGTATACATGGTGGGCAGCAAAGTGGATTTCTAGTTTGGGGTGTTAATTTGAATATATTTAGTTTAGCGGCCAAAAACCTGATGCGAAGGCATGTCAGGACTTCGCTGACAATAGCCGGCGTGGCAATCGCCATAGCTGTGCTTTTCAGCCTCCTGGCTTTCAATGCAGGTTACGAAAAGCAGTTGAGTGGGGAACTTGGCAGCATGGGTATAAACATGCTGGCTGTTCCCAAAGGCTGCCCATACGAGGCTGCCTCTCTCATAATACATGGCGGTGTTATACCTAAATACCTTTCTTACGATGACCTGGAGCATGTGAGAAACATAG
>JAPLHL010000264.1 GCA_026389655.1 Chloroflexota bacterium | reverse complement strand
GTACGCCTAGGCCAGGCATCAACTACCGTTCCTAATTTTTTAGCAGGTGTGGATCTGACAGATATTGAAAAAGCCAAAGAGAAAATAAAAGTCGGAATGCGGGTTAAAGCCGTGTTTAAAGACAAGAGTTTGCGTGTAGGTAGGATCAGGGATTTCGAAATCGTACCGGAGTAAACATGTTGGTGACAGATGTACTTACCGGAGGGTACAACATCCGTGCGGAGTGCGCTTAGTAAACTGCGGAAAATAAAGTACTCAAGAGATTCCAGAGTTCAGACGGATGATACTATCCCAAAACTATTCTTGAGTAATGTACAACGGTTTCCGGACACCATTTCCATGCGCAAGAAAGATCTGGGGATATGGAATAGTTACTCCATTTTGGGCGAAAATGATCTTCATTGGTATTTGTCAGAATTGGCTGTCCAGTGTGTCGGGGGAAGTATAGCAGGCGGCTTCGTAGACCACATGCAGGAAGAAATTAGATATTTGATCGATGATTCCGACAGCATTTTCGTTATAGCAGGTGATCAGGAGCAGGTTGATAAACTAATATTTCCATACAAAGACAGAGAAGGCAACCCGTGCGCATCTATTGTAGACCAGTTGCCATCCATTAAAAAGGTTATCTATTGGGATGAGAAGGGACTGTGGGAATACAAATCACCTATTCTTATGAATTATGCTGACGTTGTCTCTCTCGGACTAGAATATTATCAATCGCATCCAGATGTTTTTCAGGATTTTGTCAAGCATGGGGCTGGTTCTGATATCGCCGCAATATGTTATACGTCCGGCACGACAGGCTTGCCTAAAGGTGTCATTTATACTCATACATATTTGATAACCATGGCCCAGTCATTCGAATATATACGTGATATCTATCTAAACGAAGAATATCTCTCATATATCACACCGGCCAACAGCGCAGAACAGTCACAGGTAGCAAACTGGCTGCTGCATGTGGGTGTTGTTAATTTTCCAGAATCTCCCAATACCTTTATGAATGACCTGAGAGAAATAGGCGCCTGTTCGTTAACCTTTTTGCCTATTCAGTGGGAAGGAATGATGTCGATGATGCAAATAGGTATTAATGACGCATCCTTCCTGTGCAGGTTGTTTTATAAACTGGCAATGCCGGTCGGCTATAAAGTCGGCGACATGTTGAACAGAAAGGAAAAAATTTCTGTTTTCTGGGAAACTCTCTACCTGTTATGCAATGTTGTCTGCTTCCGCCCTATCAGGGACCATCTGGGTCTGGTAAATGTCACTATTGCAGCAACAAGCGGTGCATTGTTGAGCCCCGAGGTACTGCGGTGGTATATAGCGCTGAATGTCAACCTTGCCCAGTTTTACGGTCAGGCAGAAGCAATGCCTGTAACCATGCCTCTTAAGGGATTTGAGAAAATACCTGAGACTGTCGGGCCTATATTTCCAGGGACACAGGTGAGGATTTCGGATAATATGGAGGTCCTTCTCAAAATACCTAATTCATTTCAGGGTTATTATAAAAAACCCGAAAAAACGGCCGCAAAACTGGTGAATGGATGGATCGCCAGTGGTGACAGCGGAAGCATCGACGAAAATACCGGGCAGCTTGTTATTTATGACCGTTTGGAATATATGCTCAATTTGATGGATGGAACTAAATATTCACCGTCCTATATCAGGAACGCTGTAAAATTCTGTCCTTATATCAAGGAATGTGTTGTTATCGGGGGGGAAGATAGAGAATACATTATGGCTATCCTGACAATTGATTTCGAGGCACTCGGAAGATGGGCCGAAAAAAGGAGAATCCTGTTCACAACAATGAGTGATTTATCTCAAAGGGACGAAATCTATGAACTGATTGAGCCGGAAATCAGGAGAGTTAATAAGGTGT
>JAPLHL010000502.1 GCA_026389655.1 Chloroflexota bacterium | reverse complement strand
GATTCATGAGAATGATACTGGCTCTGCTGATGTTCAGATTGCGGTTCTTACCGAAAGGATTAACCAGCTTTCCGGGCATTTGAAAGAGCATGCTCATGATCAACATACACGTCGATCTCTCCTCAGGCTAATCGGGAGGCGCAGGCGGCTGTTGGCTTACTTAAGCAGGGAAGACATCAACCGCTACAGGACCCTCATCGGCAAGCTGGGGTTACGTAAATAATTTAATCAAGAGGGTTTTGTATAATGTCCCAAAGTTTTAAGTGTAATATCGGGGACAGAGATCTTATCATCGAAACGGGCAAGTTTGCCCAGCAGGCTGACAGCTCAGTAACTGTTCGCTACGGTGATACGGTTGTTCTTGTCACCGCATGCATCAGTGACGAGATTAAGGAAAAGGCCGATTTCGTCCGCCTTACAGTTGATTACGAAGAACGTCATTATGCTGTAGGGAAAATTCCCGGCAGCTTCATGAGGCGTGAAGGCCGCCCCGGCGAACAGGCCACTCTGGCCGCCCGCCTGTGCGACCGATCGATCCGGCCGCTTTTCTTGAAGAGCCTGCCAAATGATATCCAGGTAGTTATTACTGTACTTTCTACGGACCAGGAAAATGATCCGGATGTGCTTGGTGTCATCGGCGCATCGGCGGTCCTGACCATTTCATCTATCCCATTTTACGGCCCGATAGCTGCAACCAGGGTGGGATACATCGATGGAAAAATGGTACTCAACCCTCTGTTACCGCAGATGAATGACAGCGCTCTTGACCTGGTGGTCTCAAGCAGTAGGGACAACATCGTTATGGTGGAGGCCGGCTGCAAGGAACTTTCCCCGGAGATTTACCTCGAAGCAATGAAAATTGCGCATGAGGAAAACCAGAAGATAATCAAGCTCCAGGACGAGCTAAAACAGGCAGTAGGCAAGCCCAAGAGGGAGATCGAGGGTTTTGTCATCAATGCGGAATTGCTGGCTGCCGCCAATTCTGAATATGGCAATAAGATTAAAGAAGCCATGGGCTGCGGCAACAGGCCCGCAAGGCAAGTTATACTGGACCAGGTAAAGGTGGATGCCAAAGCGAAATTCAAGGAAACTTACCCTGAATTCGAGATAGATAATGCTATCGAAGAGATATCCAAGAAAACCTGCCGAAACCAGATACTGCAAACTAACAAGCATGTTGACGGCCGCGCTATTACGCAAATAAGGCCTTTGAGCGCCGAAGTCGGGTTACTGCCGCGCACACACGGTACTGGGCTATTCTCGCGCGGGCAAACTCAGGTGCTTGCGATTACGACGTTAGGTTCGCTGCAACAGGGCCAGACCGTGGATGACCTGGGACTGGAAGGAACCCGGCGCTTTATGCACCATTACAATTTCCCGCCGTTCTCGACCGGTGAAGTTAAGAGAATGGGCACTACAGGCAGAAGGGAGATCGGACATGGGGCGCTGGCGCACAAAGCCCTTATCCCGGTCATTCCTGATGAGCAAAAATTTTCCTATGCGATAAGGCTGGTTTCAGAGGTACTGAGCTCCAACGGCAGCACGTCCATGGGCAGTGTATGCGCATCCACGCTATCGTTGATGGATGCCGGTGTACCCATAAAAGCGCCCGTAGTGGGCATTGCGATGGGATTGGTCACCGACAAAGAAGACCCGAGTAAATATGTTATTCTTACTGATATCGAGGGAATTGAAGATTTCTACGGCGATATGGATTATAAGGTGGCCGGCACAGTTAACGGCATAACCGCCATACAGCTTGATATCAAATTGCGCGGTGTGAGCCAGGAAATGCTGGGCAAGGCGACCATGGAGGCCAGGGAAGCCCACGTGGTGATCCTTGAGGTGCTCAGGAAAGCTATTCCTGAAGTACGGCCCAACCTGAGCAAGTACGCTCCCAGGATGTACAGGATAACCATTGACCCGTCGAAAATAGGCGCCTTAATAGGCCCCGGCGGGAAGAACATCAAGTCAATAATAGAAGATACCAAGGCTACCATTGAAGTCTCAAACGACGGAACAGTGGTCATCGGGTCCCCCAGCGAGGAATCCGCCCAGGCTGCCATACGCCGTGTCGAAGGGCTTACGCAGGAAGTAGAAGTGGGAGCCGTCTATACTGGCAAAGTCACCAGGATCCAGAATTTCGGGGCGTTTGTTGAAGTTTTGCCCGGGAAGGAAGGTCTAGTACATATCAGCGAATTGGCTGATCACCACGTAGGCAAAGTTGAGGATGTGGTCAAGATCGGTGATGAGATTATGGTGAAGGTCACTGAGATAGACAGACTTGGCCGGATCAATCTCTCCCGCAAAGCCGTGTTTGCTGACCAGTCCAAGTCTTCTGCCGAACCACCCACTGAACATGAAAGGTCCCGTCCAATGCCACCCAGGTATCCAGGAGGAGGCCATGCGAGGCCAGGGGCACCCAGAGGACACAGGGACGAACCACATCCGCATAAACCTGAATAAACCTGGCAGCCGGCTGTATGGCCGGGCGAGTTTATTAACATGTCTCAGATTAAGGTTGTAATCAACGGAGCTTTGGGCAGGATGGGCCAGCAGGTGGTTTCCGCCGTAGCTGCTGAGCCTGACCTTGTACTGGTCGGCGCCGCCGACATAAAGGCGGCTGACCGGGACCATTTGAGCGCGCCTGCGCTTAACAAAAAAGTGCCGCTGCATAGTTCTCTCATTTCTATCATTGAAATGTTTCATCCGGATGTTGTTGTAGATTTTACGATCGCTGAAGCTGCTATGAATGCAGCCAGACTGGCCCTTAAGAACGGGTCTAATATCGTAATGGGAACGACAGGGCTGAGCGATAAGGATTTAAAAGAAATTGACGCACT
>JAPLHL010000144.1 GCA_026389655.1 Chloroflexota bacterium | reverse complement strand
GTAATCTGGGCATTTCCCCTTTACGTATTTCTGGTGGCATCGCAGTATAAGAGGTTTATCGAGCTGATCTGGGAGAATGGCGTTGAGGGCGCCTTCAAAGATAAATATACATGTGTTTTATCAACTTCTATCCATTTCTTTGATAACACGGCGCATAATTATATGCACGGGATATGCGACGACCTGGGTATGAAGTACACCGAGTTCTTTTCAGCCGATATGGATGATATTTTCCTCGATGACAGAAGGCGTATTTTATTGAAGTGGGTAGGGGACTTTCTTGCTGCCATCGAAAACAAGTTGCCGGCTGCCAGGGCTTTCGCTCCTCTTACGCACGCTAAATTCGTTTATAAACCCGGAAAAGGGAACGGCAAGGTGGATAACTCGGGCGTTAAAGTAAGCGTGCTTGCGGATATCGAGGATGAAAAATCGAATATAGCCGGGATGGTGAAAAGGTTCAGCGCCGCCTTTCAGGGTAAAGTTGAAGTGACCAATATTCGGGATGTGGATATTAAAGGCGGCTGCCTTGGGTGTATGCAGTGTGCCTTCGACAATATCTGCGTTTATAAGGATGGCTTTGTGGATTTCGTTAATTCCAGCATGCGCGATCAGGATGTTACGGTCTTTGCCGGGACTGTCAAAGACCGGTTCCTGTCTTCAAGGCTGAAGATGTTCTGGGACAGGTGTTTTTTCAATGGACATGTGCCGCTCCAGGTGGAGAAGCAAATAGGCTTCCTGGTGTCCGGTCCGCTGTCGCAGATTGCCAACCTGCAGGAAATAATGCAGGCCATGGCTGAAATGGGTGAGAGTAACTTAGCCGGCGTTGTGACGGATGAGAGCGGCGACTCAAAGCAGGTAGACGCCCTTATCGATGATCTTGCCGGTAAATGCGTGGATTATTCCAGGCAAAAGTATTTGAGGCCCAAGACGTTTCTCGGTGTAGGCGGGCATAAAATTTTCCGAGATGCCATATGGTCCAGGATGCGCTTCCCGTTCGATGCCGATTACCGGTATTACGAAAGCCACGGCTTCTTCGATTTTCCTCAACAGGATAAGCGTTACCTCGAGTTCAGCGACCAGATGATCAAGATGATCCAGGATCCCAAGATGAAGGAAATGGTCCGAAAAATGATGAAAACAGAGATGCTCAAGGGTTATCAGAAGATCGTTGAAACCAAGTGATATTTGGCCGCTTATGAACGCAACTGCCGGGATTTGCCTTTCACAGGTTCGGTGACATACAATTCACTGTTACCGGTAGTTGAATGGCAGATTTATCTAAGCGCACTGAACAGGGTGTAAAACGCACCCGCGATAGCTTTTTCGGCAGGATTTCAGGCCTCTTTAACCGCTCTAAAATTGAGGATTCCACCTGGGATGAACTCGAGGAGCTCCTGATCTCGGCTGATGTCGGCGTAGATACCACCGGCAAGCTGCTGGGATGCGTTAAAAAACGCATTAGGGATGAGAAATTATCCGAAGGCTCACAGGTCCGCACGGCCCTGAAGGAAGAAATGGTCAGGATGCTGGAAGTCGCACCAAAGCCAGCTGGCGGCCCTGGTGCAGCTACAAGAATAATCTTACTGGTGGGTGTCAATGGTACGGGCAAGACCACCAGCATTGCCAAGCTGGCCAGCGAGTATAAGGCGAATGGCTACAGGGTACTTCTCGGTGCCGCCGACACATTCCGTGCTGCCGCCATAGACCAGCTTAAGATGTGGGGCACACGTGTGGGAGTCGATGTCATCGCCCAGCAACCCGGCGCTGATCCCGGCGCGGTGGTCTTTGATACGCTGCAGGCTGCCCAGAACCGCAATGCTAATGTTGTGATTATCGATACGGCCGGCAGGCTTCAGACCAAGCATAACCTCATGGATGAACTGAAAAAAATCAAGAAGGTCGCCGGAAAGTACGAGGCGTCACAAGAAGTCCTTCTCGTGATCGATGCTACCACCGGGCAAAACGGTCTGTCGCAGGCGCGCAGCTTTACGGAGGCCACGGATGTCACAGGCATATTCCTCTCCAAGCTGGACGGAACTGCCAAAGGCGGCATCGTCCTGGCGATTTGCGATAGCCTGCAAATACCGATAAAGTATATCGGGACTGGAGAGAATGTCGAAGATTTTGCCCCGTTCGATTCAAAATCCTTTGTAGCCGCTATTTTTGAGTGAGGCGCCGCTTTATATGTTAGATATAGATTTAAACCCCATATTATTCAGTATCGGCCCTCTTGAAGTGCGGTGGTACGGTGTCATGATTGTCTTCGCCGTGATCGCTGCAATCGGGATTTCTCTTCTGGAGGCTAAACGCAGGAAATTCTCGCAGGACATAATCTGGGATATCGGGTTGTGGGCAGTGGTAGGCGGCATCATCGGTTCCAGGCTTCTGCATATTATTGATAAATGGGACTATTATTTTAACCATCCCGAGCAATTATGGAACTTTGCTGGACTGGCGGTCTGGGGGGCGGTGCTGGGCGCCGGAGTTGCCCTGCTGATTTATTGCCTGGTAAAAAGGATTTCGTTCTGGCAACTGGCTGATATTGTGTCGCCGGGCGCTATTATGGCGCAGGCCATCGGGAGAATAGGTTGCCTGATAAACGGCTGCTGCTACGGAAGTACCTGCGACCTGCCCATTGCAGTCATTTATCAGAATCCCAATAGCTATGCTCCGCTGGGAGTACCGATTTACCCGAC
>JAPLHL010000127.1 GCA_026389655.1 Chloroflexota bacterium | reverse complement strand
GCTGCCGGCTGCAAAATTCACTACGGTTCTTCCTACTCCGGGGAGTGCGCCGACCGCCGTCTCTATATTAGATGCGCAAGCCTGGCAGTTCATGCCGCCGATTTTCAGTTGCACCTTATCCAGGACGACCTCGTATCCCACGTCTGCCACTGCTTTTCTCATATCGATAAGGCTGACTTTCGCAGGATCGTATTCTATGCTTGCTTTACCTGTAGCCAGGTTAACAACGGCTTTCGTTACGCCCGGCAGAGCTGCTAGCGCCTCTTCGTTGTGGGCCACGCAGGCAGAGCAGGTCATGCCAGCTATCTGCAGTGTGATTTTCTTCCATTGCTGTGGTTGGTTTTCCATAACACTTCCGGTACAGGTCAGTCTTTAGAACGTATTGCGGGCAGATACAGCCCGACCTTTTTCTTGTAGTCGAGATATTGCTGTCCGAACTGTATCTCAAGCTCTTTCTCTTCCACCTTCTTTACATAAATGGTCATAATTATGATAAACAACGGTGTGAAAATAAGGGTCAGGGCCAGCGATCCGGTCAGCAGGCCAAGGCCGAAGAACACCAGGTAGAGTCCGGTCATCATGGGGTTGCGGCTGAAAGAATAAATGCCTTTGGTAACCAGTTCCTTTGGCGGATTGACAGGTACCGGAGTGCCGCGTGCCATGGCAAATAATACAAATGACCATAGGGAAATAACGCAGCCCGGCACTAACAGGATAAGGCCGATTATCAATGTCCACGGCGTGTAAATTATGGATGGGAAATGCAGCCACCTGTCCATCCCGAACGATGCCAGGATCAAGAGTGCCAGGAAGCAAAAAAACAGCAAACCTACAACCGGAGTTAGCAGCCGCCGTTTTCGCGGATCACCGGTAACAGTACGGAACAGGGCATTGGCTATCCGTTCAAATATACCCATAATAAATTATCTCCCCGTTTCAATTTAAATGTAGTTAAATAGAATTATAGATGGGTTAGGGATAAAAAAATAGAGGGCTGGTGGAAGCCCTCTATTTTCAGATAAGGAGGTTATACTGTGAGTAATCGAATCGTCATAATCAATTATATTGCCTTGAAGTCTGGTTACGGCCCATTTTAGCCATTGGGTCCGCAGAGTCCCACTCTCCATGGGAGTGTTATGATGACCGCTGAAGACAATTACCTGTTTGGGTTCGCTGGCCATTGCATATGCGGGGAGAAAACGCTGGTAAGGTGACGCCAGGTCGCTCAGACAAAATACAAAAAGCTTGGAGCAATTGTCCAACTCAGCAAGAGATTCAGAAGGTTTCATCTTAGGCCAGAACTCGATGAATTTCTTCCAGTCCACTCGGACCTTAAGCTTGTATATATAGTTGCTTATCTTAAAAATGGATTTAGCGACCTGGACAAGCACAGGATATGCGATATGTCTTGGATTTCGGGCAACGGTATTATCTATTTCACCCGGGCATGAAAGGGCGATAAGTACTTTTGCCTGCTTCAATTTGCCTGCTGCCAGGATAGCAGAAAATGCGCCCATGCTGTGGCCAATAAGGCCCATACGTTTGCAGTCGACTTCCGGCTGATCGTGCAGATAGTCCCAGGCGTCCGTAACATCATCTACTATGCTGCCGTCCAGTTTGCCGCCGCTCTCTCCGTGTCCCCTGAAATCAAATGTTAGAGTTGCCACGCCCTCATTGGCAAGGTCCCTGGCGCTTGTTTCAAAGGCAGCCTGCCCGTTGCCATACCCATGGCACATTATAACTGCCGGAACACGGTTTTGCCGGCTCGCCCTTGCGGGGATGTAGAGGGTACCATTCAGCTTAATACCGTTAGTTCCGAAACTGATGATCCGTTCCGTGACCGTTAAGCTGGTTTCTTCGAGCGTAAATGGTTTTATATCAAACACTTATTAAATGCCCCTGCTGCGAATGATCAAGTGTACCACCGCACAGGCAGACCCCGAATCAGAGAAGAGGTTGATTTTTTTCCGACACTTGAGTAGACGAAAATCGGCCTTTAGTACGATGTAAAACCGTACTTTTGGCCGACCTATTGTATAAATGGGGTAATGAAAGCGGGGCCGCCGTCCATTGGACGGCGGCCCGGGCGATCGATTTAGATTAATTTGGCCGCAGCTAAATCCAATTAAGGATGCCCATGAATAGGATCAGGGCAACTGCGTCAACAGCGAATATGGTACCAACTGTTATAATCTTGTTTTTAATCGATTTCATATCGAATACCCAGAAAGAAACAACGAAGAAAGGCACGTAGCCGATCAACCATATCAGCCAGGGAGCTCCGAGGTTCCACCAGGGGTATTCCCAGGTAAGCGCCCCAACCCAGTTCAACAGGCATTCGATGCCAACGGCCAGAATGGAGTTAACAACGATAAATAACAGACGGTTTGGGATACCGAATATCTTCAGGTTCTTGTCAGTGGGCAACATCTTGCACATGACGATGCCCATGATGGCGAACATGAAGCATATTTCTATATTCAGACCTATCAATATTACCAGCGAACTGCCGTTGCCGGGCGTGCCCCAGACAGGGGCATATTTTGTGAAATGAAAAACCAGCCCATTCCAGATCTCGTTAAACCAGTCCATGAGCCAGAGTGCCAGTCCTCCGAAGACTAGGCTCCAATTCTGGCGTTCAACCGCGCTGGCATATACATACATAACCAGCAGGAGTAACGGAATTACGTACCACTGAAAATGACTCCCATCGCGCAATAGTGCCAGGGCTTTAGCAGCTGAATCGGCCATACCTCTCCTCCTTAATATGCTTTTATCCGTCGATAGTCCCGGCTGTTACAAGCCGGGATGTTTCTTCATATCGGCCATAAGTTGGTCGGTCATTTCCATCTACGCTGGCATGTTGGCTGCCAACTTTACTACGTCAGGCAATTTTAACCACAAAGCCTATCTAAATGCAATAGCCTGAACTGCTCTATCACGGCACGTCTTCAGCAAGGAGGTCTTTTCTTAGCGCGTGCCATGAGATAGATAACGATACCGGCTAGTACCAGGATGGGACTGACGAAAATTGCCAGGCTGATTGCTACGGCTTCATCCCCGTGAGTAAAGGCTTTTACAGTGTAATGAACTGCAAGGCTGACAACAAAGAGCGCTACTCCGCCTATC
>JAPLHL010000489.1 GCA_026389655.1 Chloroflexota bacterium | reverse complement strand
GCACGCCATTGACTACAACAGTTCACACGAAGAACAGGATTATCAGGTTACCTTAGCCGACACGGGCCTGGAAACGATGACAGGCGGGCGCGTGAAGAGGGTGCAGAAATACGTGAAGGAAGATGCATTCATGCTAACGTATGGTGACGGTGTTGCCGATATAGACATCAATGCGCTACTGAAATTCCATTACAGCCACGGTCGTTTGGCGACAGTGACAGCGGTTCACCCGACTTCGCGTTATGGTGTCCTCGAAATAGGTGATGAAGGAAGCGTGTTGAATTTCGCGGAGAAACCCGTGATGAATGACTGGATGAGTGCCGGCTTCTTCGTGTTCAACCGCAAATTCTTTGACTACTTGGAAGGGGATGATTGTTTCATGGAGTTTGGCACACTCCAGCGCCTAGCCCGGGAAGGGGAATTGATGGCATACAAGCATGATGGCTTCTTCTTCTCCATTGATACTTACCGCGACTACAGTTATCTTAATGACTTGTGGGACAAGGGGCAGACGCCTTGGATAAGAAAGTAGTACGGAACACGTCATTCTGGCAGGACCGGCCGACTCTTGTCACTGGGGGTACCGGTTTGCTGGGTGGCTGGCTCATCAAGCACTTGCTTGATTCAGGCGCTGATATTGTGTGCCTGGTTCGCGACTGGGTGCCTAAGAGCGAATTGGTCCGGTCAAATCTTGTCGAGCAGGTAAAGGTAGTACGGGGGGATATTTGCGATTCAGCACTCTTGGAAAGATTATTAGGTGAGTATGAAATTGAGGCGGTTTTCCACGTGGCCGCTCAAACCATAGTTGGGATTGCCAATCGCAATCCAATATCAACTTTCCAGACAAATATCGGTGGCACATGGTCGTTGCTTGAGGCATGCAGGCGCAGCAGCAAGGTCAGTACCATTGTAGTTGCCTCATCAGACAAGGCATACGGAGACCAAGATAAACTGCCATATGATGAGAATACGCCTTTGCAGGGCAGGCACCCTTACGACGTGAGCAAATCCTGCGCTGATTTAATTGCCCAGAGCTATTTTGCCACTTATAAACTGCCGGTTGGCATTACACGTTGCGGTAACTTCTACGGAGGGGGCGATTTAAACTGGAACAGGATAGTACCCGGGACAATTAGGTCAATACTGCGTGGCAAGCAGCCCATTATTCGGTCTGACGGCCAGTATGTGCGGGATTATTTCTACATAGAGGATGGGGCGGCTGCGTACATTCTGCTGGCAGAGCAACTGGCAAATAATCCGGAACTGCCCGGGGAAGCATTCAATTTTTCCAATGAAACCCCGGTATCAGTGCTTGAAATTGTGGAACGTATTATCAAATTGATGGACTCCAATCTTAAGCCTGTGATTCTAAACGAAGCAGACAATGAGATCAGGCAGCAATATTTGAGTTCGTCTAAAGCGCGGAAGATGCTGAACTGGGAGCCCCTGGTTACACTGGATGAGGGACTGAGCCGTACAATCTCCTGGTACAGGGATTTTCTTTCGAATGAATAGATTAGTCTCCGATACTACGTGCTAAGCTACTCGTTTTGTGTTCTTGTCTGAGGTATTAAAGACAAATCGTCTGCTCAGTAAGAACGAAATAAAAGCTATAGGTAGGATTATGATTGCTCCGGCAACTAACCTGCTGACATCATACGAATCGAATACTCTTAGAAGGCCGTAATTCAACAGGTATGTAAATAGATAAACTCCGAAAAACCGGAAAATCAACCGGTTGTTTTTGTTTCTAAACACAATAGTTCCCGTTGTTTTGAAATTGAACAGGATGCCACAAATCTGGCCGAGCAAGGTAGCTAATACCAGTTCCACTTCGGGTGAACATATCTTATAGTGGTGGTTCAAGAGAATAAGCACGGCAAACACCGTGTATCCAAAGGCAGTATTGACTCCTCCCACCACCAGGAAACGAAGAATCTGAATTGACCAGAGTCTGCGAATAAGGTCAATGATCTTCCGAACCGAAATTGATCCGCTCCTTCTCAATTACCAACGGACGATGCTGAACCTGTGTGTAAATGGCCCCGACGTATTCCGCAACGATTCCGAGGAAAAACAGCTGGATTCCCCCGAAGAAGAAGAGCCCAACCACCAGTGGCGCTAAACCAACCGTAAAGCTTTGCCAGTAGATCAGTTTGTATACAAAATAGAATAACCCAATTAAAAAGCTGATCGCAGCCGTGAGAAACCCAACCATCGTCGCCAACCTCAGCGGCATTTTAGTATTGTTAGTGAAACCCACCATGGCCATATCGTAAAGGGTATAAAGGTTATTCTTGGTGATGCCCCGCTTACGTGCCGGCTGTACAAACTCTATCTTAGCGGCTTCAAAGCCGATATCTGCGATCAGGCCGCGGAAATAGGGATAGGGATCGTCGATCTTGCGCAGTATTTCTACCACCTGCTGGTCATATAAACCGCACCCCGTGAAGTTCTCAACCAGGCGGACCTCCGAGAGCCTGCCCAGTACCCGGTAATAAAGCTTACGCAGCATAAAAAAGAGCCAGGTTTCCTGGCTGTGGGCCTTTACCCCCATGACCACCTTGAAGCCCTCTTCCCATTTCCTGGTGAATTCCTTTATCAGGCTTGGTGGGTCCTGTAAATCCGCAGCTATGGAAATTACTGCATCGCCAGTTGCTTGCAGAAGGGCATGATAAGGAGACCGGATATGCCCGAAGTTTCGGGCATTAAGGATTACCTTCACGCGCCTGTCCGCCGCCGCCAAGCGGCGTAGGATGGGGACGGTCCTGTCAGTTGATGCGTTATCGATATAGATATGCTCGAATCTGTATTGCGGTAATTCTGACATGACCTGAACGATCTGAGCATGCAGGTCCTCAACGTTTTCCTCTTCGTTATAGCAGGCCGTAACAATACTAATAAGTTTGATGCTTTACCTCCAACGATCTGAAAACAATCACCATGTTCAGTCAACGTGAAACGGAAGCTTCCCAGGAAGGCCCCCTGAGTATTTCGTCATCAACGATCAGCCGTATAAAACGTGCTGCAAGGATTACTGTAATCTAAATTCCTCGGTTGTAAATGAGTTGCTTCAATTCATCATTATGTGCATAAGGGCTGTCAATCATGTCAATCAAGATCGGTTGGTCTTTTGCACACGGTTTCAGCAACACTTCCCCTCGCATGAATTCCCTACAGGATATTTGACCTTTCTGGAGGGCAATTGCCAGATAAACATCATCATCTGTTAGTGCATGCCCCTCAGGCATATCCCGGCTGGCATAAACGCCTCGGACCAATGTGTGGAGATAGTCGATTTCTTTCTTGGGCGCAATTCGTTGCTGAGCCCCTGAGCCTCCGCACATTTCCCTGACTTTTCTATAAGCCTTGAACCATTGGTCAATCTGGTGCGGCAGTGAACAGTAGGGAGAAACGGGAATGTTATCAGCCTCAATATCAATGTGACGTTCGAATGTTCGAGCACCTTTTGCATATCCAATTGTTAGCGAAGTAGTCCAATCATGATATTCATGGGTTGATAGACCTATCACGTGATTTGGATAGCGGTTGCGCAAGAAATCAATCTGGTTTAGCTCCAACTCAGAATCTTCAGAGGGATAGATCGCTACACAATGATTGATTGCTAAGGGAATGTTGCGGTTTTCAAAGAATAGGACCAAATCGGCCAAATCTTTGTGGGGAGAACCACCAGTTGATACGATCATCGGTTTTCTGGTTTTGGCCATTTTTTCGATTAGAAACCAGTCATTGGTATCTGAACTGCTGATTTTCATGATCTGGATGCCCAAATCCACACACAAATCGACTGACTTTTCGTCAAAGGGGGTGGCCATCGGTATACAGCCATTTTTTCGGATAGTATTGACGAGTACGGCCAAATCTCCTGCGGACATCTGTGTAGCTAGGGTTTTCTTGACATAGCGGATATCTTGACGATCTCGGAAATCTTTATGGATAAATGTATCGACATCTCTGAACTGCAGTTTTATCGCTGCGCGTACATTATTGAACCGGATAATGCGAGCATGCTCTTCGATGATTCGAATTCCCCGTTCAACTTTTCCCCAATGGTTATTGGCCATTTCCAAAACAAAGAGATCTTCAAACAAACCGTTATTCATTAGCTTGTTCTCCTATAACAGATTAGTCCAAATTGGGAAAGGTAATTGCATGATATAGTCTTATAGAGATTATATCACTAAATTGCTTACTGTCAACATATATTAGCGACATAAACCTTAACCTTGACGAATTACGTGTCTATTATATCAAATCTGATCGGCATATGCGCGTCACAGGACGTTAATAGGACGTCACATTTGTTCTACGTAGGATCTGCTGGAGCAAAAGAGTTAAGTCGCCATGAAACCGGAGGCTTACCCTACGGGGTGCTTGAAACAATCTTTAACAGATCAGAGAACTTATCTAGGATGTAATCTTTTTGCCACTCGCTCCGAGTATGAACATTACCATAGCCATAGGCAACCGCTGCAAATTTCGCTCCGTTGGCCTTAGCCGCCTGTGCTTCTTCGCTTGAATCTCCAACTAAAAGCATTGTTTTTGATTTTAGATGGTACTTATTAATCACATAACCCACCATTTCTACCTTAGATGCATAAGGCTTGGCGCCAGAATCCCATGAGACAACCTCATCGAAGTAGACTTTCAACTGAAGCCGTTCCAGAATCTTAAGTGTTGGTTGAATACGCTTGTTAGTAACCACGAAACATTTTATTTTTCGCCGAGCAATACGAGACATTGTGTCTACCACGCCGTCATAGGCTGAGCATTTTTGCCAACCAATGCTATCGTAGGTAGACCGAAATTGCCGCTCAAGTTCGTCTAGTGTGGCATTGTCGATATCTGGTATGGCCTTCTTGAGTACATCACGAATAGGGGGACCGATTATGCTGCGCAAGTCCGGGATGTCCACCTTTTTATGAGGCATAACAACCGCTATTGCCTCCCTCAGCGCATATCCGATTCCTGGACGTGTATCCACAAGTGTACCATCAAGGTCGAACAAGATGCTTTCTACTAAAATCGCTAATCTCCTCTGCAAACCTCATGTAAAAGCTCAATTATCTGTTACTTCTTGTCTTATTATTGCTGCAGCCTGCGAAATGGACTGAGTTGTTTTACTGCAAAATTGTGCTAGAACCAGCAATCCCAGCAGCGTATCCTCTTTTGAAACAGACAAACGGTAACCTACATGAAATCTATTTTGGATAACCTCGCGAAGCACTTCCAGCTTCTGGGCCAGGCCCCCTGAAAAAACTAAATTTGTCCATGCTTGTTCGGGTGATAAACGTAGGGCGCATATATAGTAATTATCCGCCATGCATTGGAAGGCTGCCCTGAACAAATGCCCCACTGTCATATTCTCCTCGCGCATGTTTAAAATCTGCCCATGGTCACCACATGCACTGTTGAAGAAAGATATATTTACATTCAAGTCAGTCCCATGTATGTTTGTTGCTACGCAGCTCTCGATATAGGCCCAAGAATCCGGGATTTCGCAGTCCTGCATGCGGGCCAACTCGGTCAATAAGTTTATTAGAGCATTTAGTGATCTGCCCGCAGGAATATGAGTAACTGTTTTGATGAATTTGCCATCAAAGAAAGGCCGCGTCTGGTAGTTGCCAAATTCCAATTCAGGGCAAATCATGCTGACTTGTGATCCTGTTGCAATATTGAGTGATAGTTCTCCATCTTCTAAGCAGGCGCCCAAAAGCGCACATTGTTGATCTCCAATAGGTGTATAACATGGAACTGACGTGGAATCGACCTTGAGAAACCCAACAACCTCACCAAGGTATCGCAGAGCTGGCCATTTCAATCGATCTTGTCCCAACTTCGCTAGAACAGTTCTATGCCATTCTTGAGAAACAAGGTTGAAGGCACCGTGCGCTGCTGCATTCGTGGCCTCGGTGGTAGGTGGCGAACCGCACAGATTGGCTACAACAAAGTCAGCGAGGGAAGCTGTGGCGCTCAGTTTGCGTGACCTTTTGCACAAGGACATCAAAATGGGTGCCTTTTCCACTAGGATGAGGCATGAGCGCCCGCTGATCTTGCCAGGAAACAAAGTTCGAAAGCTGTTCGCCATGCTCATTGGCCAGGACAAGGCCATGCATTTGGCCGCACATTACTATACCAGCGCAATTCGGCGCTTGAGGCAGCAATTGCTCAATAAGTTGTCTGACTGCTGTGACAATATTTGTTGGGTCAACTTCACGATGCAGGGGGTGGATACCAGTTATAAATTGGGGAAATGGAATACGATGGACATGCTTCAAACATAGCGCATCCAGGTCGAGTACTGCACCTTTGATAAAAGAAGCGCCGAGGTCAATCCCAATAAACAACATGACTATTGCTCAAGTATTCAGTAATGATCGATTCGAATGACCCATCAAACGCAATCGGCACAATCTTCAGGCTACCAGGTTTTTCCAGCAGTACCATGTTGAGTTTACCGTCGCTCACCTTCTTGTCGCGCCGTGCGCCCTGAATCAGATCTGCTGCCGAAACCTTGCATGAAATCCGATAATTGAAATGACGGACGATGAAATCATGAATGGATGAAAAGTCTGCTTCGCTCAACATGCCACGCCTAAGTGAAATGAAATTTGCCACATCAATCCCCCATGCCACAGCAAGTCCGTGAGGAACCTCGTGTTGCGTAACGGCTTCCAGCGAATGACCAAAGGTGTGGCCATAGTTTAAGATACGTCGCATATCAATTTCATACTCATCTACTTCAATTATGCTCTTTTTCACATTCAAACTTTGATATATGAAGGTGGCAAGTTCTGAATTCCTGAAGCCAAACTGGTCAATGTGTGTCCTTAGGCCGTCATAGAGTTCTGCGGATTGTGTTAGCATCAGTTTCAAGATTTCGCCATAGCCAGAACGAATGTCCGTGTCGGATAGTGTATCAAGGAACTTGACGCAAATCAGCACCCTTGCTGGGGAATGGAAGACACCTAATTGGTTCTTGAAAGCATTCAAGTTGATGCCGCACTTAGCGCCTATGCAACTATCACTCATCGAAAGCAGCGTTGTTGGGATGTAAACCCATTTTATTCCACGGTAATAAGCATGCGCTGTGAACGTCGCAATGTCCTGAATAATTCCGCCACCGATAGCCACCACAACGGTCTGCTTCATGCAACCGTTTTCCTGGAAAAAGTTTAGTACTCGTGAGATGCCTGTTATTGTTTTTTCATCTTCAATAGCATCAATCAACAGTGTGGGTAGACCGTTGATAAGCGGGGCCATATCATCCATATACAAGTTTGCGATATTACGGTCAATTAACAACACGGATTTTTGTATTCTCTGAATGGATTGAACCAAGGCCTTGAGTTCACCAAAGGAGTCAACGTTGTAGTCCCCTTGCCCGGACTTGATTTGAAGCCATTCCATTTTTGTTTATTCTCCGTTTTGTCGTCTACCGACTCATAAAGCCGCCATCAATGATCAGTGTCTGCCCTGTGATGTAGGTATTCTGCTCAGAACCCAGATAGAAAACAAAATCCGCCACCTCGTCTGGTGTGCCCAGACGTTGCACTGGGATTTGTTTGCAGAGGTCAGATATCTGCCCTGGAGTATTATTCTGCCTCGTCATTTCCGTATCAATAAAACCGGGACACACAGCATTGACTAAAATATTGAAATCCGCGTATTCGAGAGCAGCAGTGCGGGTAAGTGCGTTCAGCCCTGCTTTAGAGGCACTATACGCAGATCGCCCGCTGCGGCTGACCAGGCTGTAACACGAACTGATGTTGACAATCCTGCCCCATCTATGGACCATCATGTGACGAGTTGCATGTTGGATCAAAATAAACGGAGACGTCAGATTAATTGTGAGAATCTGCTGCCATTCTTCAATAGATAACTCTTTGATTATGCTAACCTTGTTTTGGGCGGCGTTGTTAATCAAGACATCGACTTCTAGATGCTTATTCTGCGTCATGTATTCGCGTATGGAGTCAATTGAAGAAAGATCCAATTCCTCATGGGTGGGAGTTATCACATCATATCCAACGCGGCGAAATCGTTCAGCAATAACCTTGCCAATGCCACGCGATCCTCCGGTAATAAGCACTCGTCTCATTGATGCACCTCCGACTCAATAGGAGTTGTTAATCAGTTGATTGGAGAAGTAATAAGATTGACCATCTTACACATCATTCTGCTTTCCAGCGCGGGATGATCATATTGGATAGGAATTCCCTTTCCTCCAGGAAGGGGAACATATCCTCCAGCGGGCTGGATACCATGCGGCCATCGGGAAGCCGTTGCGAGGCCGTTCGCGGCGAAAAAAGCTGGCCCGGATCCATGATCACATCACATAAAACAGGGCCGTCTGAATCCAGCACCCGCTCGATTGTTTCCTCAAATTGGCTATGACTTGTGATGCGGCAGGCGGGGATGCCATAGGCCTTCGCCAGCTTTACAAAATCGGGGAATCCCACGCCGCTCTTTGTGCTTTCCCCCACCAGGTGGCCATCAAAGAAATTGTTTTGCGTGGTGCGGACGGAAAGATAACCGCTGTTGTTGAAAAGAAATATCTTGACAGGCAAGCGGTGGTAAGCGATCGTCTCGAGCTCCTGGATATTCATCTGGATGCTTCCGTCGCCTTCAAAGCAAATGACCCTCTTTCGGCCATTGGCGAAACATGCTCCTATTGCTGCCGGGAGGCCGTATCCCATGGCTGCAGAACCTGAATTAACAATATGACGCTGGCCGCGCTTGATTTGCATTACCTGGATGGGAATAACGCAAGATGCGCCATTAGAGCTTACCATCACATCTTGAGCATCAAGGCGTTCCGAAAGCATATCACAAAACACATAGGGGTTTACCGGCTTTCGGCGCCGGTAATACTCGGGCAATACCACCGGGTAACGCTGAGTTCGTTCCTTGCACCATGATAACCAAGCTGTTTTCTGGGGTAATTCTCTTGACCTGAGCCGCATATGCAATGTACGAATAAATTCACCGACATCAGCATTGATTGGCAAATCAATCTTGATGGTTGGTTTTTTTAATTCAGCAGGGTCAATGTCCACCGATATTTTGTAAGCCGCCCTGGCTACTGCCGGAAAGGTATAACCAATTTGCCGGACGTTCAAACGGCAGGCCAGGCTGAGGAGCAAATCGGCATTTTGAAAGATGAAATTGGCGCCGCGCTGTCCCATAGTACTTGGTCTTCCAGCATACAAGGGATGGGCAGAAGGGAAAAGGTCGATGGCATCCCAGGCTACCTGTACAGGGATGCCCAGCCTTTCCGCCAAGTGATAGAAAGCATCGGCTGCACCCGCCAGCCTTATACCCGCGCCGGCAAGGATAACCGGCCGTTCGGACATAGACAGTCGTTCTATTACTTCATTAATCTGCTCTTCGACTAAACCCGGACGGGTTGTGTGGGCGTCTTCTTCAGGATCGTACGATTTCAGGTTTGTCTCTTCGATCGAGCTTGACTGAACGTTAAGAGGTATGTCCAGCCAGACGGGCCCCGGCCTGCCGGAAACCGCCAGGTGCATGGCCTTCTCCAGGTGATAGCGTATAAGTTGTGGGTCGGTGACCATGGCCGCATATTTTGTAATAGGACGGACGATGTCAACGATGTTGGCCTCCTGGTCACCTAACTGGCGAAGCGGAAGGTCAGTGCTGGCGATCGTTGTCTCAAAGCGCACTTGGCCGGAGATATACAGCGCCGGTATCGAATCCATCCACTGCCCCAGCACGCCGCTCAGGGTGTTCGTTCCCCCGGGGCCGGAGGTGACGCACACGACAGCCATTTTCTCCGCAGTGCGGGCATACCCTTCAGCTGCCATAGCACAGGCTTGTTCGTGCAGGTTACAGACATACTGGATGCGCTGTTCAAGGCCAAAAGCATCATTCAGGTGCATGGCGCCGCCACCGGTGATCATGAAAACATGCTTCACGCCTTTATCTGCGAGTGTGTGAACTACATAATCGGCAAGTCTCACCTTTTTATCTTCTCCTTATATACAGGTATTAATATTAAGTCTTTCTCATCATCAGTAATATCTATTATGTATTATGGCCAATAATCCTGATTTCAACTATTGTGTAATTAGTTCTTTTCCAAAAGAGTTAGATCGTTGACACGCTCAATTTGATGATAATTGTTATTAACCAGCTCAAATAAATCCGGATAAAGACTTCTAAAATCATCCATCATGATTACCCTGACCGGAACAATACGGTTTTCTTCATTTACTACCATTCCATTTATTAGATAATCGGATAGTTTTTGATAGTCACTCTTATACACAAGTTCCAGAAAACCGGGAATATCTAATGGATTGGTTGTTCCTGATTCCATGTAATATGTGGCTTGATTCCAGCCAAGGATAAGCACCTGATCTCCGGGTGAAAAGTATTTTCTTATAAAATCGATATTCTGTGTATAGTTGGAAGAACCACCTTTGTGCCATTGATCTACCGCTTGGATTTCGGTTTTGATTCTGTCAGCAAATTTCGGGGAGAGTTCAGCAACACCGCCTGCATAACAAACCAACATAAGTGATAATAACAGAAATAAGAAGCCAGTAGCGATGTTGGACGCTCTGTACGCTATTGGAAACGATTTATTGAGATTAATGCTTAAATGTTCTAAAAGACCATCGGCGAATAGCGCCATTAGGAAAAACGCTGGCCAAAATGAGTCCAATAAACTGGCGTCAGCACTTCTTCCCTGATAATAACTGAAAAGCCCCGCCCCCATAATTGATATTATGAATATCATATTGACCCGGCTCGTTTGTAGTGGATCTTCTGCCAGGTTAACACCAACCATCTTTTTTGCCAGCCGACTGAATGATATACAGATACCGACACAATATATTAAAACAATCAGATTCCACGGATGGATCAACGGCATTGGAATCATACTAAAACCGGAACCATAAAAGATCCCTTGATATCTTAACGCAGCTAATATATCTGGAAAGACCCCACTTCGAAGATATGTATATATAGAGAGAGATCCAACCGAAAGAATAACGACAGTCAACGCTATCGATGAATGCCGCATGATCGCCTTGGCCGTTTTCTTGAAATGAAGAGACCTCCACTGTCCCAGCGTTTCCCAGGATAAAAACAGGACCCATGACCCAAAAACAACGACACCTGTATTAAAGTTCCACAGTACTGCCATTCCACATACAACAAAGGCTAAACAATACAACAAACTCTTAAACTTCCCCATTGCTTTTTGATAGAACCATACGATTAAGAGCAGGAGTCCGGGGAATAAGACGCGATGCGGCCAGTGCTGAAAAACAGGCCCATATTCAGTAAAACATTGGGCCCAAAGCCAAGCCCCAGGCATAGCTAAAAAAGCACATAGTGCTATTACACGGCTCTTAACTAGTTGTTTGATCAGGAAAAATAGAATGGCGAAGAACCCCGCAAGAAGAAGTCCCAGTACAGTCGTAAGCAGGATTATATGCAACCCGATTATTTTAAATATTGGCTCCAGAAAATAAGGATAG
>JAPLHL010000485.1 GCA_026389655.1 Chloroflexota bacterium | reverse complement strand
ACGGTAATTTCCCAGCTCACCCCTTCACCGCCTTCTTGAGTTCTTCCATTGCAGGTATGCACTTGAACTCGCCCAGGGGATACTGGGGAATCATATTGGCGACCATCCATTCCGGCGCCTTGACCGGGTCCACCTTCCAGTTGATCGGACACATAGAGAGGACCTCTACAAAGCCGAGGCCCAATCCAGCCATTGGCGCCCTGAAAGCCAGTTCGATGGCCTTCCTGGCTTTTCTGACATTTGCCGGGTTATGCAATGATACCCTGGCAATATAGGCGGGACCGTCCAGTGTCGCCAGCATCTCGCAAACCCTGATGGGAAATCCATGATGCTCCTGTTTGCGGCCTTTAGTGGTCGAGGAAGTATACATGCCGAGCAAGGTGGTAGGCGCAAGCTGGCCGCCGGTCATACCATAGTTGGCATTATTGGCAAAGATAATCGTGATTTTCTCACCGCGTGCGGCTGCATGCACTATCTCCCCGGTTCCGATAGAAGCAAGGTCCCCGTCGCCCTGGATAGAGAATGGGACAAGTTCCGGATGGCAGCGTTTTATGCCGGTACAGACAGCCGGGGCACGTCCATGAGGAGCTTCCATGCCGTCGACTTTGAAATACTCGTAGGCCGTCACGGTGCAGCCGATGGACCCCACGCATATGGCCCTTTCCCTCAAGTCGAGTTCATCCAGGACCTCACCCACCAGGCGCTGCGTGATGCCATGGCCGCAGCCAGGGCAGAAGTGGGTGGGCCGGTCCGTCATGATGTCCGGCCTCTGGAAGATCACATTCTCTAATTCGTTAACGCCGTGTTCACTCATAATTATTGTTTTTCCATTAGGCTATTAGATCAATAGTCTCAAATATCTGGTCGGTGGTCAGCGGGACGCCGCCGTAGCTGTTGGACAGCCTGATCTCATTCTGGTTGCCTACAGCGATGCGTACGTCTTCGAGCATCTGCCCGCCGCTCATCTCGGCCACTACGAACTTGCAGCCCTTTTCCGCCAGGTCCGCCAGGGGCTGACAGGGGAACGGGAAGGCGGTGATGGGCCTCATTAATCCCACCTTCAATTTGTGTTCCCTGGCAATTTTCATGGCGGTCATGGCCGCCCTTGCAACACTGCCGTAGGCTACTAATACTATTTCGGCATCATCCAGCAACATTCCTTCGTAACGGACCTCATTCATCCTCATCCTTTCAAACTTTTCCAAAAGGAGCTTGATCCGTGCAGGGTGATCGAGAGGATTCATCTCAAAGGAATTGATTAAATTCTTGGGCCTGCCCTTTGCGCCGGTGATGGCCCATTTCTTTTCCGGCAATTTCTTTACCGGGTCCCGGGTCACGATGGATTCCATGGCCTGCCCGAGAAAACCGTCCGCCATGATCAGGGTCGGGTTACGGTATTTGTCAGCCAGCTCAAAGGCCAGCATGGTCAGGTCCATCATCTCCTGTACCGAGGATGGCACAAGCGTAATCAGATAGTAGTCACCATGTCCGCCGCCCCGGGTGCACTGCATGTAGTCGCCCTGGGCCCCGCCGATATTTCCCAGGCCGGGACCGGCCCTCATGATATTGGCAATTACAGCCGGCACTTCGGCGCCGGCCATGTATGATATACCTTCCTGCTGCAAACTGAAGCCGGGGCTGGAAGTAGAGGTCATTGCACGTACGCCTGCCGCAGCTGCACCATAGACCATATTGATAGCAGCAAGTTCGCTTTCAGTCTGTAGAAATACGCGGCCTTCGGCCGGCATGCGCTCGGACATATGCTCAAGCAGGTCGTTTTGCGGAGTTATAGGATAACCGAAGTAAGCGCCGCATCCTGCAAGGATGGCGCCTTCAGCAATGGCAATATTACCCCCCAGCTTTGCATTTTTCTTTTTCGATTACGATATAGCTGGTTTTTCGGCTTTCAGAAATCAACACTATAACTTACCTTCAGCTAGATTCGCCCGCAAAAAAAGACAAGCAACGATTAGTTTACCCAATGGGATATCATATGTCAAGAAGAGAGAATAGCTAAGGGTTTTAGAAATAATGGCTATTGGAACTACTCTGTTTTATACTTGCGGGCGGGTTTGAAAACCCGCCCCTACGAAAACCAGTGTGCATGCGGGCGGGTTTGAAAACCCGCCCCTACGAAAACCAGTGTGCATGCGGATGGGTTTATAAACCCGCCTCTACGATGTTCACGCGAAATGATGCCGGCTAGTCGCCTTTCTCTTTGTACCGTCCTGCACAAACTACATATTGCTTACCGTCACTTCCGGTCACCAGTTTATAATAAGCCGTCTTGTAAAAAAGCCCGATTTTGCCCGGCAAAGTGAATACGTAGTCCTCCCAACCCGATCCATTCATAAGCGCATGATCTACAATATCGTCACGGAAAAGTTTTCCCGCCATATCCGGCACACCTACGAAATTCCGCCCGACCGCAGCGGCGTTATCGGCATTGGCTACTTCGGTCACATATTTATCAAATACATATACGTACAGGGC